>JAAZKG010000081.1 GCA_012799935.1 Erysipelotrichia bacterium
AGGATAAAAAGATGCGCAAAAAAGGAAATGGAAAAGAATATTACATTACAACTGCTATTGCCTATGCTAGTGGAAAACCACACATAGGTAATACTTATGAAATTGTAATGGCTGATGCAATAGCTCGTTATAAAAGAATGACAGGATATGATGTATTTTTTCAAACTGGAACAGATGAACATGGTCAAAAGATTGAAGAAAAAGCCAAGGCAGTTAATATGGACCCTCAATCTTATGTCAATCAACAAACTGCAGTCATTAAAGAAATCTGGGACTTGATGAATACTTCATATGATAAATTTGTTAGAACTACGGATGATTATCATAAAAAACAGGTTCAAAAGATTTTTGAAAAACTTTATAAACAAGGCGATATATATAAATCAGAATATGAAGGTTGGTATTGTACTCCTTGCGAGTCATTTTGGACTGATGCTCAATTAGAAGATGGTAAATGTCCTGACTGCGAAAGAGAAGTTCATAAAGCTAAAGAAGAATCATATTTCTTTAAAATGAGTAAATATGCTGATCAACTGATTGATCATATTGAAAAACACCCAGAATTCATTCAACCTGAAAGTAGAAAGAATGAAATGATAAACAACTTTTTAAAACCAGGGTTACAGGATTTATGTGTTTCTAGAACCAGTTTTAAATGGGGGGTTCCAGTAACCTTTGATAGTAAACATGTAGTTTATGTCTGGATTGATGCTTTAAGCAACTATATCACTGGCTTAGGTTATGATTGTGATGGAAATCATGATGAACTATATAAGAAATATTGGCCAGCAGATTTACATTTAATTGGTAAAGATATTGTTAGATTCCATACAATTTATTGGCCAATTATGCTACTGGCTTTAGATATTCCTTTACCAAAACAAGTATTCGGACATCCATGGATGTTAGTGGGCGAGGATAAGATTTCTAAATCTAGAGGCAATGCAATTTATGCTGATGATTTAGTCAAGTTTTTTGGTGTCGATGCAATTAGATACTTTGTCTTAAATGAAATGCCGTTTGCTCAAGACGGTTCAATTACTTGGCAATTAGTTATTGAAAGGATTAATTCGGATTTAGCTAACATTTATGGCAACTTAGTAAATCGTACTATTTCAATGGTTAATAAATATTTTGGAGGAACTTTAACTGAAGCAAGAGAAGGCGAAAAAATTGATGAAGAACTAAAACAATTTGCTTTAGAGACAGTTGAAAAAGTTGACCATAAAATGGATGGTTTAAGAATAGCTGATGCTTTAGATTTAATCTTTGAACTGTTAAGAAGATCTAATAAATACATAGATGAAACACTTCCTTGGTCTTTGGCTAAAGATGAAAGTAAAAAAGATAGATTAAACACGGTTTTGTATAACTTGTTAGAAGGTATTAGAATTGCGACAGTTTTAGTTGAACCATTTATGCCTGAAACAGCCCAAAATGTTTATAAGCAAATTAACACTAAACAAACATCATATGATTCAATTCAGTCTTGGGGCAATTACGAAACTGATAATAAAGTAACTGAAAAACCTATTGCATTATTTGTGAGAATTGATGTTGAGGCTAAACTAGAAGAAATTAATCAATATTTAGAAACGAAAGTGCCAAAAAAGATGGAGTTTAAAGATGAAGTAACAATTGAAGATTTTGAAAAACTAGATATTAGAGTTGGCACAGTTTTAAAATGTAAGAAACATCCAAAGGCTGATAAACTATTAGTTTTACAAATTAAATGTGGAACTGATGAAAGACAAATTGTTAGCGGTATAGCTAAAAGGTATACGCCAGAAGATTTAGTAGGTAAAAGAGTAGTTTTTATCACAAACTTAGCACCAATAACATTAAGAGGTGAAGAGTCTAAAGGTATGATTTTAACTGCTGAAGATGAAAATGATTTATTAGAAATAATAACTGTAAATGAAGTTGAGGATGGAGCAGTTATAAAATGATTACCCTTATTGTGGTAGGAAAAATCAAAGAAAAAGCTCTAACAACTTTAATTAATGAATATAAAAAAAGAATTACAAGTTATTCAAAGATTGAAATAATTGAAGTTGGTGATGAACCTAACGATAAATTGGAAGAAGAAAAAGTCAAAGAGTTAGAAGGGCAAAAAATACTTAAACAAATCAAAAGAGATAGCTATGTTATTTTGCTAGATTTAAAAGGTCAGTCATTAGATAGTGAAGAGTTGGCTAAAAAAATTGAACAAATTAACACTTACCATAGTTCTAACATTACTTTTATTATTGGAGGTTCTTTAGGAGTAAGTGAAAGTGTAAAAGAAAAAGCTGACTTTAGGCTTAAATTATCTGAAATGACTTTTCCTCATAATATCGTAAGGCTATTAATTCTTGAACAAATATATCGTAGTTATAAAATACTAAATAATGAAACATATCATAAGTAGTACATACAGTACTGCTTTTTAATATCAACATTATGAAAAACATTATTGTTTGGTTAAATTTGTTAAAATATTTTATTTTTTTAAAATTAAATATATAAATATAGTTATAAATCGATAAATAAATCAATAAATATAGTTACAAATCGATAAAAACGATTTATAATTATACTATAAATATGTTAAGTGGGGGGGTGCTAAATCCATGCTAAACAAAATAAAAAGAAAACTTTTAATTGTTTTTTCTATCATGATAATTGTGTGTTCAATACCACAAGTTATTAGTGCGGATACCATTCATAATGTGTCTAATGCTACTGAGTTTTTGGATGCTGTTAGCGATATAAATACTAATGCTGGCAATCATGTTATTAGTTTGCAAGAAGATATTGATTTATTAACGGCGACTGAGGCAATTGAATTTTTGCAAGGTAATACCACGATACTAGGTAACGGAAATAAAATCTTTAATATTAAGGGTTTTATAGTTAGAAATTATGGGACAACTTTAACTTTGGGAAATCAAACTGGTGACATGTTACTAATTGATGGCAGTTATTCTGGAGATAATCCAACATCATTATTTAATCTATTTACAAATTGTAAGTTAAATATGTATGAAGGGGTCACTATTTCTGGCAGAACAAGAGATGATTCTTCATCTGAAGGTGTAGTAATAAGTGTTAGCGGATCAACATTTAATATGTATGGAGGCTCTATAAAAGATTGTTCTCATCAAAATGCTGTTGGATCAATACATTCGATGATACGTGTATATAGTAATGGCAAATTTAATATGTCAGGTGGTGAAATAACCAATAATATTGTTTATTGTTATTCAACTTCATCTAGCACATATATTTATTCAGCAGCTATATATGCAAGCGCTTCTACCATTAATTTAACTGGTGGTAGTATAACAAAAAACAAAATCATATTTAGTTCTTCTGAACCACATGGATATGGAGCAGCAATATATGCTTATGATTCAACGCTAAAAATTTCTAATATGGAAATTAAAGAAAATGAAATATCAGGTGGAAATAATGGTCGTGGTGGTGCAATATATGCTCATAATACTAATGTTGAGATTAAAAATAGTGTAATCACAAGAAATAATGTTAAATTATCAGATAATATTGGTGAAGGTGGCGGAATATATGCTGAAGAAAGTAATCTAGAAATTTACAATTCTTTAGTAGCCTTTAATGTTGCAAGTGATGGTGCAGCTGATATCTATTTTCATAGTCATTCTGGCAGAAAATTATATTTACCAACTGCTGATGCTATGAATTTAAAACAAACTACTCCTTATACTGTAACTGTAACAGGTTGGTATAAGGATGCTGTGCTTGACCGTTGGACCCCTTCTAACCAAAAAGCATTTACTCCTTTAAAAAATGAGTCTCTTTCAGACGAACATTGGTTAATAGCAGGCTATGCAGATTCGTTATATATAACTTATGATTCTAATGGTGGAAATAAAACAGTTTATGATTGTGGAATATTTTCTTTAGCAACAATTAAAAGCGCAGCTTCTTTAGGTATTTCAAAAGAAGGCTACGATTTTGTAAATTGGAACGCTTCTGCTGATGGTGATGGTACAACGTATGAGGTAAATGAGACTTTAACGATATCTGAACCGATAACATTATATGCTCAATGGAAACCTTCGCCAGTCAATCCAGAAACAG
>JAAZKG010000162.1 GCA_012799935.1 Erysipelotrichia bacterium
CGGCCACCAGGGTTTGCGTGCTGTTGTGCTGCAGGGTCTCGACGAGCTGCGCGGCTTGCCTGGCGGCGCAGCACGGGCACACCGCGGGTTTGGCGCAGTATCGCGCCTCGGGTACGGCTACGCCGAAAGGCGTGCAGGGTAGTACCTGATGTCCCAGCATGTCTGTGTGGAACGCGTTCCACCGGGTACCGGCGGCAACTGCGTTAGCATAGGCATACGCCAGCGTACCCGGCAGCCCAGACTTGGTTACAAGCTCTACGTAGGCATCAGTTTTCCACAGGGGGCGGGCTACTCGTCCCGCCGTCACTCGTAGTATCTCTCGGTGTAGAGTTGTCGGGGTCTGTACATTCGGGCGTGGTTTCACGTGATGGTCTTTCTTGCGCGAGTCTCATCACGGATGCCAGATGAGTGCGCATAAGCATTGAAATCGCTTTGGCTAGCTGTGGCTGCATGCCAGCCATTGCTCCCAGCTTGTTTACGCCTGCCGCGGGGAGCCACACGAAAGACGGTAGCGAGTCTCCTGCCCACCCGGGCAGGTTCCAGTCCACTACAATGGCTATAGATGCTAGTTCAGGGAATTCGGTTAAAAGTGATGTCGCGCACGCATAGGCGGCTTGCTCTACACGTTTATCTACTGGAAGTTTCTGTTGAGTACTCATTATCAGTCCTGGTTTCGGGTGCCTTTCGTTGTCTACACCACCTCGCACCTTATCACGGCAGTAGCCGGATGGCAAGCGGGGGGAAAACAAGAGGCCCCGGGCGAACCCGGAGCCTCTACGCCATAAATTGTTACCGAGCGACAGCCGTGCGTTACAGCGTAGTCGACAGTTTAGTCACAGGGAAAGTAGATCAGGCCTGGCCACCGCAATGGTGTAGCCCGATTATCGCCGCGGGTACCGCGGCTGGCGTGCAGGGTTAATTCAGTAATTTTCTGTCCTGCAATACGGATGGCAGCTCCAGCGGGCGCCACTCCGGTAATTTTGCATCCGACCGCTTGTGCGGATGCTCCATTAAAGTCACGAACACCGGCCCGATTAGTTGATCAGGCGGGCGTCGTTTTTTCGCAATTAGATACTCTTTTGCACTCCTGTTTAGCATTGTAAGTCTCGCTACTCCTATGCCAATACATCCCACAAGTCCAAGAAGACCTACAACAATGCTGTAGACGCCTCTGACGTAGTTTGATATACCATATTCGTAGGATACCCGCAATGTATTTGCCACATACCGATCCATTCTCATCGTTACGTAGTTGCTCTCCTTCCACAGGGACCACAGGGAATTCCGGGTCCCATAATGACATCGAGCAGGCGGCGCGCCTGCTGTTGTCATTAACCGATGCTAATACGCTTCCTGGCGCGGTATCTATGCCAGACTGCCTCGCAGCCTTTTCAACATTGTACCAACACCGGAAGCTAACGTCTTTGGTTCCATTACTACCTCTCACGCTTTCCATTAAGGGAAAGCCAATGCATTTGTTGCGACACTTTGCCATGGAGCCCGTGTATTCGCTCGACATTCCCCGCCGGTTCATATGCAAGGCGGGGAGGCAGGTATCAAAATCTACTGGGATGGCCGCAAGCCGGATTCTGCAGTCCGCGGTTATGCCGTACTTCTCGTCCCTATATGTTGCGCCGCTGTACATCCAGACCACGCGCTTCAGTACCTTGGTGCTGCGACCCATGCTCCGAAACTCGCCTATCCGCACTATTCTCGTAGACAGCGGAAAAGTCTTGGATAGTGTACTGCAGATCAAGTTGCCTAATGGCGCCGTACAACATTTTTCTTTCGCCTTTCACGACGCCGAGCGCGTCAGAAGTATTTCCGCCGATCAGACCGATATTGACGAAGTGCAGGACATCAACCCGGATTTCCTGGACGTAATCGAGGCCACCATGGACGCCTCTGACTGGGGGGTACGTCGCTACTTCGGTACGCCTAAGACCTCGGATAACCTAATACAAACCCTGTTTGACGACAGCAGCGGCGCCGAGTGGGTGACCCAATGCTCGGGCTGCAAGCGTGACAACATCGCCACCGTCAGGCATCACCTCATGGATATGATCCAGGAGAAAGGCCCGAGCTGCTACCACTGCGGAAAGCTGTTGGACCCCTCCACAGGCCACTACGAACACGAGCGTCCGAAACTACGTACCACGTTTGCCGGCTATCACATCCCGCAAGCCATTATGCCCTTGCACTACGAAAACCCGGATAAATGGTACGAACTATACGTGGCCAAAACAAAGATGGCACCGTATAGATTTCTGAATGAAAAATGCGGGGAGTCCTGTGACAGCATGGCAACACTCCTTAGCCGGGCCGATCTGGAGGCCGCGTCGGTGCTGCCGTGGAAGAACACAGATGATGACGGCGACACACTGCGTGATCTGGCTAAAAAGTACCCTCAGTTGACGCTAGGCGTAGACTGGGGTGGTTATGGGGCCAAGGGAATCAGCTATACCGTGTTTGCCCTTCTTGGGCATCTCCCCGATGGGAAAATTGATGTCCTGCGGCTACGGCGCCTTGTGCGTACCGCGGGCAACGACTACGAAGTAAAACGTGTGATCGAGATGGCCAGTGCGGGGCGTATTTACAGGCTCGGGCATGACTACGGCGGAGCCGGAGGTACACGAGAAACCCTGTTGCTGCATGCCGGGTTTCCGATTGAAGGCATTGTTCCGCTGGCCTACGTGGGTAACACCACGCAGGAGATGGTTACGTATCAGGCACCAAATGAGCGGGTAGCGCGGGGGTATTACCGCGTGGATAAGGTCAGAGCGGTAAGTCTGATTGCAGAGTGTATTAAACGCGGAGTTATCCGGTTTCCAGAGTTTGCCAGCTGGAATATCCGGGAGGCCGAAGTTCAAAGCCTTGCTGACGACTTTCTGGCAGTAGCCGCAGACCACGTAGAGCTTGATCGCTCGTCGAATATCGTAGTCATACGCAAAAAACCAAAGAGGTGTGACGACGCGCTACACGCCGTAGTCTACGGCGCTCTTGCGCACTGGCAGACCGCGCAGCGGTATCCTGATGTTGCCATGGCCGCGGGTATCCTGATTACACCGCAACAGCAGGAGCAGCTAAGCCCGCTTTACGACACCGACTGGTGGTCGGTCTAGGCGATTACCTGATCGCCCATATTTGCGGCGTAGAACCGTTCGGCAACCACGCTCTGATGCGGCACCGGCACCCCCTGCTTATGACTTTCGTTGCGTACTTTGCGGGCGTTAACTACGACTTTGCCGCCTACGGAGGTTACTACGTTTCCCGGTAGTCGCCCCGCGGCGACCTGCTGCTGAACGGCCTCCAGGTACTTGGCACACCAATCCGTGTCGGATTTAGGCGGGAGCAGCAGTGTGCCGAGGAGGTTGTAGATGTGCTCGCGGGCAGTCATACTGCTGGTAAGCTCAACCAGGAAGTGTACTACGCGTGTGAGCGCAGGGTCTTCAGATGGAGAGTGCAGCGCACGATATACCAGCTCGCACACCAAACGAGCCGCCATGGTTTCAAATTTCCGGTGTCCGGTTACGGGCAGACTGCCGGCTATGGGGTACTGTATGCTCGCGGTACTGGGGAAGAATCGTGCAAACACTGTCGCGCTGGGCTTAACCCTGATGATTTCGGTCTGCGTGTACGCCCTGTTAACAACTCCAACCACTCGACCCGGCTCCGGGTGATAAACCGCAGGCATCCCGTAAATCAACGGAGCCGTCCCGTAGCGTTTATCCGTTAGCTTTGTTGACATATGGGACATCACAGGGATACCCATCTTTTGGGCCATGGTACCAAGTACGGTACAGATGTCCTGGGGTATCCCGACAAAGAATTTGTACGGGGGTTCCCCGGATGCCGTGGACACCATAGCGGTGGCAATCATAACCGCAAAGGAAACGTACTCCATTGCTCTTGTGCTGGTTTCCTGCAGTAACGCCATGTAGTCCGCGCTGACATCCCATACTTTGTGCGGGATACCCACAGATAACGGGCTCGCACGCGCCTCGATACCGCGCTCCGCGCTGATGACGAGGTCCGGGAGCAGAAACTCGCGCCTGGCATCTGACCAGCCCAGCATACGGTCTGTGGTCTCGACTGTAATCGCAGACAACATGGTGGCCAGCGGCAACATGCGTTTTACCCAGGTTGACCGAATGTGGGGTACGCCCAGCCCGGCGGCGGATGTGATGGCTCCAATCCACTCTGTAAAGCTGTTCAACGTCTGAATCTGCGCCTGGTCAACAACGAAGGGCAGCTGCATGTCACGAAAAATTACGTGGCCATGATACCAGGTTTTTGACGTGCTCTGCTCAACAACGGATTTGGTCAGTACAACCCTGACATTAGATATTTCCACCAGCCTGCGGTCGAACATCGCTACGTACCCAGAAGGCGTTTCGCGCACGAGAACGCCATCAATCATGGTTTCTCTGTATGTTGTGGTGTCGTCCAGCAGCGTTCGGCGCTCGGCCTCCGTGCAGTGTTCCAGTAGCCTCTGCTCATCTTTAGGCGGTAATGCCAGCTGTTTTCTCCGGGATGCTATTGTGGCGGGGTTCTCAAACAACCACCGACAGGCAGCTTTTGACCAGTCTACCCGGGTATCCGGGTGCATGGACGGCAGCATTGCAGTAGATGTCCCTCGTATCCAAGTACTTAGTTCTGTGGCCGGTACCCGTATAATCTTCGCCCCGGGCACACGGCGACATACGTCAACCGCGGTTACGAAGTTGTCATCTGTGGCCACGTAAAGCAGCTGGGACCGCTGTAAATATCTCCAGGTGTGCTCGCTGGTGTCCGTACGGTGAGTGGCCACACGGACATGCCTGCCTTCCGAACCATAAACCTTGGTCTGGAACATTAGCGCAACGTATTGATTGTCAAAGATATACACGGGTCCGGTATCCGTGATGTCGAGGGCGTCAATAGCCAGTCCCCCTGTAAAATTGTTGTTGGTACCCAGTGCGGATGCAATACTGGCCTCCCCAGCCGAGTGTATGAGGTTAATCCCGCATACCCGCCCGGGTACGTCAAAGCGTGCGGCGGCAATGAACACCCGGTGCGCTTTCGTGTTGTGAAATTTCAACATGGACCCCGGGTATGCCGCCTTTACATCCAGGAGATCACGGGTAAACAAGACGCCAACACCTGGAGGTATGTTATTCCACCCGGTGTACACCTGCTTTCGCTGCAGGATCGTCATTGCCCCCTGCCCGATGCGCTCTGGTTCCACGTTACGTTTTGCGATCTCCCACAGCCGACGAAGCGCATGCATCGGTAGATGCTTGGCATCCTGTACTAACGCGGCTGCCGTAGCCTCGTCTTCGCCGTGGGATACCAGTAGTTCCGTAACGTTGTCCAGGGGCATTCCGCGCACATTTGCAACGTACTCCACCGAAGTCCCTTTTCGTCCGCAGAACGTGCAGTATACCCAGGTGTTGTTTTCCGGCGTGGTGTACACCCCGCAGGTGGCGCCGCACACGCAGGTCGTCAGATAACAGGTTTCGTTCTTTACTGCGATACCGGCGAGTCTCAATATCCGGCGGTGAGGGGTAAGCGTTTCTGTAGGTGTTGAAGCCACATTAGTTGTCTACAGTCTGGTGGGGCTAAACGCAAGCCTAAACTAATGATGCTTGACTGCGGGGCCCAAGAGGGTAGGCTAGTAAATACCGGAGTAACATAATACGGACGGAGAACATTCTATGTATCATGACCAAGTTTCTGACAGGGGGCAGGTGGTACTGCATAAGCTGGCCACGGCTCTTTTTGCCGACGATAAAGACAGGCTGATGCGTGACGTGCAAGAGCTTCCCTCTGGGTTGCCTGGCACGTCGTATGCGGACCCCGCTGCAAAACGATTTCCGTGTCATACTAAAGAGGCAACGCTACGCAGCGCCGCGTACTTCTACGGACAGCGAGCATTTGGTGAAACCTTTGATTCCGCATACCCCGCGGAGAAGGTAGCCGAACGTATCGATAGGGCAGCTGCATTTTTTGGCCTTGGTGAGGATGTCGCCACGATTCGACGTAACGCCGAAGCGTCTGCTGTGAAGTCTGGGGCGCAGATTTCTCTGCCACCGGAGGCCTACGCTATCGACGAGGTATACCGGGATAAGCCCGTGCGCAGATTTCCTATGTTTAATTCGGTGTCAACGGTAAAGGCTGCCGCTGCCGTGGTACGCTACCGTAGGAATTACCCCTATACCTGGCGCAAGAAAGCCGCGTCACGGGTTCTTGAGGCCGCAATGGCTTACGACACCCCGCTGGATGCCGATACACTTAAAACGCTGTCTAGGATGGCGGGCCTGTTCCCAAGTTCCCAAAAGGCAGCGCAGCTTTCTCTCCAAACGTTTTCTGATGTTTTCAGAGGCAAAGCTGCCGAGGCCATTCGGGGTGCCGCGGAAGCCGTTGCAAAAAGCGCAGACTACAATCAAGAAACCCGGGATACCCTTTGTGTTCTGGTTGACAAGCTTGCCGCAGACCTCCTACCGGAAGGTCGTCCGATGGTTGAAGACGCGGTGTACGCGGATAAACCGGAAGCCGACAACCAGCCACCGAAGACCGTTGACCTCATTACCGGAAACACTTACGACCTGGCAGCGTTGCTACAGGTGCCTCAGGACATGTACCGTGTTCTTGGCGATGACGTTGCCTCGGCCCTAGTGGATGCCAGTGGCGCTTTGGATGCGTATAAAATGGCAGATGTGCTGCCAACACTCCCGCTCCCCGACGCCAAAATTCTTGAAGACGCACTCAAAGGCGTAAGCGTTGCTCCTATTACCGAGGAAAAAGCAGCAAAGCTGCGACGCAAGGGAACCACATTATTTGATGACCAAGAGGGCTGGGACGAGTTTCTAACATCTCGCAATGACAAGCCGGCCAAGAGCAAGAATTCCCGCTTTGTGCTCACAGCCCCTCTCCGGCATGACCAAGATGTGCACGACTACCTGACCGTGGTCTAAATGGCTCCCGTAGGCGAACTTGCAAAGGCGGCGCTGGCCAACGAGTGGACATCGCCAGACAGTTCTGCAACGGTTTTGCTCGCGGTTGCCATCGATGTGCTTACCCCGGCGTGTCTTGAATGGGAACCCGAAACCATCCGGGAGCAATTAAAAGCCCAGCTTGGAGTTACAGTCGCGCAGCGGGAGATGGATAGGTTTCTGGCCCTGCGTGCGGCGCTGGTATCCGATATGGCATACCAGAACGTTTTGGTGTTCCACCACACTATGAATGCGTTGAACGGAAGTCGTATTATATTCTCCGCGTGGGACCCCGTAGACCTAGACGAGCTTACCTGGGGGCTATACGAGCTTATGCTCAACGACAAGCCGGAATCCGACGAAGACTGGGCCTCCAGGTTTTCCGCTGACGTTAGACGTTATGTTGGCGTTATTGCCAACGACGGTAGGTACGCGCCCGGCAGCCTTCCGGCTGTAGTGCGCGCAGTTGCGGACTTTGGTCCCGAGGTCTCCGGTGCCGCAGAGTTTGCAGATGACCCCATGATTTACGGTGACGCACATGGGCGTAGTGTCGACGAAGCCGTAGACGCCAACAACTACGCCAATGCCCGTTTAAAAGCTACTCTGCACGCGCTTCAGACGCTTCCACTTGCGAATCGGTCGCCAGCTTGGCCGCCACCTGGTGACGAAGCGCCTGCAAATGCAGTACCGTAGTAAGTACAGGCGCAGCGGATTCCGGCGGCTGTACCCGCTCCTTGGTTGCAATATCGACGACTACGTGGTCCGATAGCATCAGGTAACGGCGGTTAACCACGCATACAACTTGGTTGCTGATGTCTCCGGCTACCGCGGTGGCCCACCCGTGTACGATATCGAATACGCCTACATCGGTTGCCCAGGCCGTCGGTACCATACCGTAGCCGCAGATGGCGTTAAGCACCTCAAATGTGAGCTGCCCAGCAGGTGTTACGGGGTCATCAGGTGTTACCCCAAGCAGCCGCCGCCATAGCAGGTATCCCGGGCAGGCTCCAAGTGCCCGTTCAAGCTGTGCGTAGGTCATCCCGCGGTAAGTCGGTATGTCATACGGAAGTGGTCAACCCCTGTGGATTTCTCAGGTGTATAGGGCTCGCCGTGCTTATCACAGGGCCACGGGGTACCATAGCTCTCGATTCCCGCAGAAGAGAACCCGTAGTCGAAGCGGGCGTTGTACGCCAGTGTTTTGGCCTCAAGCGTACGCAGTACTGCGGGGCTGCTGCCTTGCAGGGTGATAAACAGACGCCCGTTATCGATTTTCCCCTCGACGATAAACGCCCCCAGCGAGGTTTTCTGCACGGGCTCCCCAGCAGCCGCCTTTCGTTTAGACTTTTGTGCCTTCGGTGCGGAATCCCCAGGGGAATACGGGTCGTCAACCCGCGGGGTCTTGATAGCTGCGTATCGCGGCTTAGTTGTTTTCACGACATGACCAAGTGTTGCCATGCCTGTGCCTACGTTCATGTCTACGGGACGGTTAACTGGGCTGTTCGACATAAAAACTCCTTTCACGGTATCTGTCTTACCACGCGGTGTACCCACGGGCAAGACAATTATTCCAGGGAATCCCCGTTGGATTCTTGGTGCTGCTTTGCGCGAGTGTAGGCGCGAATCGCCCGCTTTAGCTCGCGGTGAGCCGCACGCCGCAAAAACGGCTTCAAGCTTTTGTTGCCAGCCATCAGGCGTAGCCGCGCAATTTCGTCCATTCGTTTCTCAAGTGTCATTGCTGTTCTCCTGACTGATACCGGCAGCGTGGCGTACCAGCTGCCGAAGAATATCCGTAGGACACCTTGTCTTTGTCGTGGCGAGGAATCCCGTTGTGTGTACAAACTCTACTTCGGGGTGAGTGGCCACGTGCCGGAAGTCAACCCCAGACCTGTCCTCAAATCTGAACATGCTCCAGCCGCTACCCCTGACGTTGGTAATTACTCCGATGCGGGCACCCGGGGCAAATCTGCGCCGAAACATACGTAACGCCATTTCAGGCCTTGGCACGTCATCCAAGAAGTAAATACATAGCGGCTGACCTTCACACCATTCAACCACGGTACGGGTTTTAAGCAGCTCTAGGCGCTCCGCTCGGATTTCAAGCCCGTCAATAATGTCTCGCCCTACTAACAAAAGGGCGTCGTGTATAAATGACCCGGGGACCACGAGAACGGAGTTCTCGAATTCCCGTAAAAAGGCTAATTCGAGGGGGGAGCGCAGGTGGGCAAGGGTTGAAGCCCGCACGTCTAGCCACTCTGCTGCAGCGCGCGGACCCTGTGTATCCATAATATCTGTGAACTCAACCCAGGGATACCACTCGTAGGCGGCATCAAGTATCCCGAAATGTCTCATAACAAGAACCACGGATGCCGGCAACTTGTCGTCCTGGTGGTGGTCAAATCGGCGCGAGAGCGGGTCGTAGACCCCGCCAATGTCAACGACATAGTCGAGGTCCGTTACCGCGGTTTCATCAATTGCCGACACTCTCCGAATACTCCAGTCCTGATTGCTGGCGTGTTCCTTTGCGAGGATGATCGCACACGCAAGCACTTCGTCCCGGTGTGCAGTGCCTCCATGGGTGAAAATCGTCGGCATGGTGTTCCTTTCAACAAGGTCAGGTTTCTTGCTCGGATTCCAATTGCTGCAGTAGGGTGGTAATTGGTGCCGGTACGTAACTGCTTAGCCGCCATACGGTTACCCAGGTTTTCCTGCAGTCCGCGCAGACCATCTCAATAAACATATATGCCGAGACGGTGATGCCGGGGCTGGATGCCCACTCAATTTTTGCTCCGCCGCAGTAAGGACAGCGCTCCCCGTGGTTGCTCAGGTACTCCGCGGTTGAAAGCCGCGAGACTTCGGCGCCAACATCTGTACTAGTTTCGGTTGTCATCGTTTGGCTTGCCTTGTGCCATAAATCGCATGGCCGCAATGTTAACAAGAGCGTTATATCGCCGGGTTGAGCAGCCGTCAAGCCCTCTGGCGAGAATTTCCTCCCGCAGCTCGGCGTCGGATTTGGCGTGCATTTCTTTATAGAATTTTTCGCTACAGGGTCGAATGCTGTAGAACATCCATTCCACTGCACGTACGTAGTTACAGTAGCAGCACCGCCCTACTGATTTTGCCCCGCGTAGCACACGTTCCCCTGCTGCTTTGATTTGCGGTCTCAAGTTAAACCTCTTCATTTGCTGTTCTCCTTTTACTCCGAATTGCTAAAAATTAAAGGGGCGACGGATTATCCGCACGCCCCTGTTAAGCCCAATGGCTACCTGAACTGCGTTAGGCAACCAAAGTCATGACACCGCTATCCAAGCATGTCTTCGATTTCGGCGCGCGAGCACACGACACCATTGTAGACGTAATACACCGAACCGAAGCAGACAACGCGCATAATCATGATTTTCTCCTTTTTTGGCGTGAACACACCATTGCATTATTGTGGTTACAACGTGTATACCCCTGTGGTATACGCGAATGCTGTGATAGCTACACCACAGCATATTATTATGCCGCACAAACAGGAGAAATTAAGGCATTAAATCGTGTATGTTCTGGTGTCTGCCCGGTTCCGGGTAACCAGTCTGACGACCATGCGGGTACCCTGTGGTATGCCAACTGCTGTGGCTACTTTTCTGGCTTGTTCTTCGGACATGCCTAGCAGCAGCTGTTTCACGTCCTGGTATGCCTCCGAAGACCTGCCACAGCAGGAGGTACGCGGGATAGGCTGCGGGTTTACACCGGGAAACAACGCACGGAATACCGGGCTGGACACCAGCGCGGAAACATGACGGTTATCGAGAATAATCTGGCGCATCGTACTGATAAACCGGTTTACGTCGTGGTTATTCTCGATTACGGCGAAGAACTATCGAAGCTGCCGTATGCGCTAATTTGGGTGCCCGTTGCGGTTTCCATCGTGTGTAGCGTGCGCACGAGTTCGTCGCGGTCGGCGCAGATCAGCTGCCAGGCGTCTTCGAGTTCCGCCGCGCTTCTGGCAATAAGGTCTAGTTCCGCGGTACGAAAATACCGGTCTGATTGCCGCGGGTCACCTGCGCCGTATTCCTCCAGGTCTACAGGGGTGCAGACCGCAATAAAGGTGTCCACAGGCGGATTTGAGGCGTCCCGGCGGTACAAGAAGATATTCGGGTCCACACGGTGGGCACGGGTGACCCTTACGGTCATCCGGTAGGCCAGTGTGCGGCCCGCGACTTCGTGGCCGTAGAGCTGGCGCTCCAACTCGATTCCAAAATTAAACTCGCTCATAACTTGCTCCAGATGCCATTGTACGCCACCCATAGGTTTTCAGTCCAGCACTGGGTTTTCAGTGTAGCGCAACACAGGCCCCAGGTCTTCCGGTATGGGGTCTTCTGGCGGAAGTTCGCCGCGTTCGTAGCCCAACACGGCCTCGGCAACCCGCTCGGGGGTAATCATGTCCAGGCAGTGTGGAACGCGTTCCACAGCTTTTCGCACCAGGTCTACACAGCTATGACCCTTCCTGGCGTCCACATGGGATTTCCAGCAGCCCCCGGTGTCGCAACACGGCAACTGGCCTATGGTATGCAGGTACGCATGGGGTACGTAGTCAGAAGGCGGCGTAGTGCCGCAATTTTCGCGCCAGGACGCTTTTGTGTAGGCCTCCCACCACCAGGGCTCCCTGCCGCCGGCAACGACGACACAGGGCCTGTTAAACGCCGCCGCGGCATGCATCCCGCAGGTAACCGGGCACACCACGCCGCGAGAATACGCGATTAGCCGCAAAAATTGCCTGAAACTGGTCTTCCCCAGCAAGTTGTGAACACCCGATAGCGAGCGCTGCACGCTAGTTGGTCCCAGGTGACCGGCCTGCACCCAGGTGATCTCGGGCAACAGGTCTACGAGGGCCTGCCATCGACGGCTGCCCCAGAGCTTAGCTGTGAAGTCCTGTTTACCGCCGACCATCACGACCCAGTATGAATACGGTGCCAGGTCGTATATCGGGCCTTCGTCCTGACCCAGCACCACGTGAGGGCGCATGTCTGCGAGGCGTATCTCTGTTTGCGCCTTTGCAGCCAGGTCGTAGACAAAACCGTGTACAAAGTGCCCACGCGAGGTATTCGCGTTGTTTATACCCTGGGTGTACCCGAGTTTTAGGTGTAGGGTACCCCCAGGAGGTGTCCCTGTGGTAATCAAAGGGTTGTGTTTCCAGATGTCGGGACAAAACGATGCCACAAAGGTTCGGTACTCACCGGGGTACGTGGTGTGCAGGGCGCGGACAGCTGCTGTCATCACCAGCACATCCCCTGGGGCATGTCTATTCTCTAGCAGTAGACTACGGCGGGGGGTCATCATCCCACTCCCAGGTACCTATAACTTCAAAAAAGCGCCCAATGTCCACGTGGGAAACCTCGCTGTTATCGTGCCATCTGTGTGTTGTCATCGCGCTGCTGGTTTCAGTCCCAAGGCGAAACCAACCAGCGTTTGCAGTTGCAGGGTATACCGACGAAGGCTGTACATACCAGTATTCTCCACCGCTGTTGTCATAGCGTGACCCCGTGGTTATAGTGGTATCCTGCTCCCACTTCCAGCTTGTGCCTATACACAGCGCTTCGATGTCCTCAAAACTACCGTCCCATTCTGTTAGCCGCGCATATTTGCCATGCCAGGTGTTGCGTACAGATGAAAAATTCGTCGAAGACTGTTCTCCGAGGGCAAAAAAGTTGCCGGCATGGGTGCCCGGGCTAATAACGTGGGAACATGTTAAGCCCCAAAGAGCCGCGACTTTCCACGCAGCCTCGAAGTCCATTCCCTCAGGGCAGCAGGAGTTCAGGCTGTTAGTCTGTTGTTGGATACACGGGGAGACCCTCGGCTGGTTACTCTCCGAAGTAATAACCCCCTCTGGTGAGTACACCGCAGGGCTGTACACGTATCTATCTGTGGTCCGCGTGGTGTTCTCGCCGATCGCGGGGTACTCCCCGCCGGTATCGAGAATATCGTCCAGCCAGCCCCCGCAGTGGATATCGCGTGCCAGCATTTTAATGCCCACGGGCTGCCGCCAGTAGTGCGCTGCTTTTACATTGGAAACCTGCGGGGTGTTGCCGCTAAGCGAGGTCCTCGTATGCCCGCGGGTAACGACTGTCTTATTCATACCTACGTGTGACGGTTGCTGAGTATCAGTCCGCACGTCGTAGTTACCAGAGTGTCTGTAGTCGGACTTAAAACTTTCGTCGAATGGGCTGCTAAGCTCCGGGTTCAGTGTTTTTACGTAGCGGCCCGCCTGCCCGATTACCGCACCGTTTATCCAGCAGCGCTCATTTGTTACCGCCATTGTGTTCGTAATAAATCCTATGGTACCGGACAGCGAAACCGAAGAGTTTGTTGCGTAGTCCCCTGTATGGCGGTCTCGGCCCTCCGCATGATGGGTGTGCACACTGCTCCATGTTAGGTCCCCGAAAGACTTCCTGTAGATATCACTGCTGTTACTATACTCGCTGTCGTCGCTTACCGAGTAGCTGCTGGTTGCCGAGCGCCCCCATGAGCCCCTGTGCTTTTCATAGGCTACGGTCTCGTTCTTATAGGTATACGTGAAGTCGACTACACGCCGGTTTACGTTGTGAAGCACAGTGTATCGCTCTCGTATCGCACCAGGGGTGACCATGCCGTAGTTCTTGCCGTATATCACGGTTTTCCCCAGTAGGCCGGCGCTTGTAAGCATGGTTTGCGACTCCACATCCTGTTCCCGCTCAATAGGGTAGTATATCCCAATATACCCTCCCTGCGGTGCCTGAGCCAGAACATACTCGGCATCGTAGGCCATGTCATAGCGGGGGCGGGATGTAAAGTAGCCAAATTCAAGAACAACGTGGCGTGGAAATACCGTCGGCGCCAGGTAGTTCATCCCCCGGAGGTCAATACCGTAGGCCGGCCTGGTGCAGTTGGTAATCACCACACTGGTTATGGCCTCCCAGTACCCGGGAATCCCAAATGGTGCCGGGGGAGTGGTCTGCAGGTCGACGCTGTTGTTCTCAACTGTTAGCCGAAACACTGCCGATGTGGCTATTGTTAGCGTAGTTGCCAGTCGTTTCCCGTTGGGATGGGTGGCGTCATCCACATAGACTGCGGCGCCTTCGTGAGGTACCCTGGCAAACACCGTGCCCTCGATATCGCCTTGAACTACAAACGAACACTGCGTGGGTATACTGCTGCCCAGACGCGCCTCCAAAACAGGCAGTTCATCTGTCCATTTAATCGTTTCTTTGGGGTATGTAGCTACGCGCCGGTGTGTCGCATTGTTTGTAGCCACAATGGCATGTGTTCTTCCTTTGATACCATATACTTTAGTGGTTACCGCAATAACCCCGGCCCAGTTTACCGCGTTGGACTCAAAACCAACGTTTACGTGCAAAAGTGTTGGCACCTCGTTTGACTGCCACCACTTACGCGGCGGCGTAACCACTTCCAATTCAAGCCCGGGTATGTTGCCACTAACCAAGCTAGCTGTTGTGGTTATCCCACCGTACTTTGGCCACCATGTCGGAGAATACGGCAGCTCCACAGCAACGCCAGCGCTAACACTGCCTTTGGTTGCGCGCCAGGCTTCGACCGTGCCCACAATTTCTTTGCCTACCTCCAGCCGCTCTACGTCGTAAAATACCGCCGTTTTTGACGGCACCCGGAGCGAAAAGTCCCCGGTGTCTACACGGGCGGCAAAGTACGCGGGAACATCCGGGGCGCTGTCTACGCTCCTATACGTGGGGTATATGGTGATGTCCTTCTCCATTGTGGTGCCATTACAGTTTACCCTGATCTTTCTGGGATTATTTCCCTTCGGACGCATAACCACGTCAGCGAGCACAGGGCCCCGGGCGGCGGCATTGGTCTCAAATCGCACATCACCAAGTTCTGCGCGGAAAAACGCGGGAAACCTTGTGGTATCGTTTGAGCGCCCGTGCAGGTACCCCACCTGTATCTTTGCTTCGTTGGTAATAGCCCGGTAAGCTGGAACCACGCCGCTAGCCGCCCGCCGCATACCGCCGGTGTACAGGGTAGAAACCGTAGGCGACGCCCAGAACAGCGCCGGCCCGGTATACCCCCCGGGTCCAATTACACAGAACTCCGTCACAGACACCATGTCTGGAATCGGGTTTGTATACACGGTTTCCGTCACGCTTATGCTGTACAGCACGACATCGCCGGATGTCATTCCATTCGTCCAGAACGCCCGAAATCGGTAGGTATCTCCTCGCAGATATAACTCGTCGTCCTCTACATCCGGGCGACCTATCAAGTACCCCTTTTCTGTATAGGTTCTGCCCACGTCCCTGGAATCAAAAGAATTCAACCACACGATTTTCTCTGTAGCCAGGTCGTTGTCATTAAACCTGTCCCAAATGCGCACCGGCAGATGTGACAGCGATCTAACCTGGTGAAACCCGTAATGCAGCCAACCTCCGGTATCCCCTGTCCACACGTAGGCCGGTGGCTCCCGGTTTACATACATGGAGTACTCGGGGTCAATGAATTGCGGCAGCACGGCCATTATAGCGGCATCCGTAGCTTTTAACGCGGGAAAATCAATCCCTGTCGCGGGCTGGTTTGTAACCAGGTGATCTGTGGGCTTATTTGACCAGGAGTCCCCGTAGAAAGGCTTCCAGTACCCTCCTGTGGTTATATACGTAAAGTGTTTGTCCCCGCTAATGTTTGTGTGGGTAACGCTAACGTCGTAGTCCCGAATTGGGTTGGTAATCGCGTAGGTAAAGTACACCAGGCTTGTAGACGTCTCCTGGAACACCGATTCTGCGTTAGTCATTACATGGTACTCGTTAACCCGCCAGTTCAGATACGTGTTGGTGTACTTGGCCTGTATCTGTTCTAGGGTGTTTGTCTTACGAGTGTATACGAGCACCCTAGGGTTTTCATTCGTAGCCCTGCAGTTGGGCTGTTCTCCGTCTTTAAGATATTTTAGTACCGTGGCGTCCAGGCGCTGCTGCACGGACTCCATAAGCGCTGTCAGCATTGCCTCCATACTGGGATTAAATGCGGTATCCGATAGTAACTTGGGCCACACTGCGTGACCATAGTCCTCCGGTGATATCATGTTGATGCCGCGCGGCGCGCCATAGCTGCGGGGGGTGTTTGGCACCCTGGGGTCTGTACCGGCTTCGTACTCTTCAATATTCGTGAGTCCGTCGCCGTCGGGGTCGCCATCGGCGCCGCTATAGCCGCCTTCGTAGACCTGGGTAATCGCAAGCCTGGGTACCGTTACGGTGTCCACGGCCTTCGGGATGTAGTACCCTAGCATGTCAGACTGGGTATACTTCCCTCTGTCGATTTGCAGACTTCTGAAGTACGGCCAGCTAGACGCCGGGGCCGTCGTCCGCATAACATCGGTTTCCCGGTTGAAGCTGCGCCCATACATGTCAAAGCCTTCAGGTCGGTGGAACACATCAACAATGTTCTCCATTGCATAGGGCGTCATCTGGTAGACCACAACGCTGGCGCCCCCCGCGATATCCAGGCCCTCGTGTATTTGATCGGGAGACTTCCAGTGCTGATTCGTGGTGCCCGGCGTTGAAATCACGTAGACATTGGTTGGAACAAGTACGCCCTGCAGCAGGATTTCCACGTCTGGAGGCGTCCCGGCAAGCCAGCCGCTGGAGTTCGTACCCTTCCATAGCCCAAGGTAGTAACTGTGGTCCTCTAGCTCTACATCAGAACTCAACGACGGGTTGTATAACTCAATCGCGCTCGCCGGCATGGATTTCTTGCTCCTGGGATTAAACCAGTAGTCTAGCTCCCAGCCGTCGGGTAACCCATCGCCGTCGGTATCCGGGGTGTCGTAGTCGAGACCCAGCTCCTCCTCCTTGTAGTTCAACACGCCGTCGCCATCGAAGTCCTCTAGGTCGGAATCCGGGTACCACGGGTCCGTGCCTCGCTGGTATTCCTCGAAGTTATCCCAGTAGTCGTTATCCGGGTTGTCGCCGGAGTCCAGGGGGTCGCAGGGATCGAACCCGTATTTGACCTCCCAGCCATCGGGTATGCCGTCACCATCGGTGTCAGGATTCAAAGGATCGGTGCCGTAGTGTAATTCCTCCAGGTCGTCGAGGCCGTCGCCGTCGGAGTCTATGGTACCAATGTCGTAAACCGTGGGGTCTCGCCCCCCGAGTATCTCCAGATTATCGGGCATACCGTCGCCGTCGGTGTCTGCAAGTTTTGGGTTGGTGCCGTGGTCGTATTCCTGCTTGTTTGTCAGGGTATCCCCGTCGGGGTCATCGTCGGCGTCAGCGGGGTCCAATGGGTCCAGCTTATACCGTACCTCCCAACCGTCTGGCATGCCGTCGCCATCGGTGTCGGGGTTCGTGGGATCGGTATGGTGTGCCCAGTGCTCCTTGTAGTCGCTTAAACCGTCGCCATCGGTATCAGGGTTCCTGGGGTCGGTGCCGATTTCTGTTTCTAACTTATCGTTTAACAGGTCTCCGTCGGTGTCTGATTTGAGCGGATCAATACCCAGCACGTGCACTTCGTAGCCGTCGGTTAACCCGTCGTAGTCGGTATCCGCACGTCCTGGGTGTGTTCGCAGCAACCACTCGTCGGCCAGCAGCAGCCCGTCGTTGTCGCCATCGCTGATGTGGACTTCATTGGTGTACCCACTGACAAGCCCCCGGGTGTCGTAGACCTCAACGTCGTAAAGCGGAACCACACCGGTGTTAGCCACCTGCCACAGATAGGTTACCCGATATGTAGGTACTACTTTCGGCGCGCGAATGGTGGCCGTAAGCCGTAGTGAAGCCGTGTTTGTCGTTGCTATAGGCGACACATAGTATGCAGTACAGGCTACCGTGCCTTCACCGAGGATATCCGCCGAAGCCGTAATACTGTTGGAGACCAGACCTGCGGTGACATCGTTACTGGTTACCGTATACGACAACGAGTACGCCCAGCGCTCGTATTCGTTGAGCACCCCTGGATTCCCTTCGTCCACACCGGTAAACACAATGTTTGAGGCCCCGGGTGAGCTGATGCTTACGTTGGTGACCACACCGCCAAGGCTCTGGTTTCTGATTACCACGGCGGCGTACCGGATCACATCGCCGGCTTCCAACCATTGTGTCTGTGGAGGTACAGGGTACAGCCAGGTGGCTATTCTCACCACATCCGCTGTTGCTGTGACGGCGTACATCAGCGGCACCTCATTACTTATCGTCTCGAAACCCAACGGGCTATTCGTGGTGTCCCATTTTGCGCTGACCCCTAGTGTGTTGGTGTACTCCCAGGGGCTGCCTGGCGTGTAGGCAATAGTGTATACCAGTGACGAGAACGTCCAGATTTCGCCTGGGTCCAACACCCCATTTGTGTTCAGATCGCCGCCAACATCGTACTCCAACCGGTTAGCATGGCTATCCACTTTGAAGTAGTGTTCCCAGGCGTCGGGGATACCGTCGGCATCGGTATCGTGTGCAAATACATTCGGATACATCCCCATGTCTGGGTACTCGGTATGGTAGTGCCATTTTGTAAGGTTGGATACCCCATCTCCGGTAGGACAGCCATCGGGTCCGTTGTTAACATCCACGGTACCGTCGTCTGTCGGGTCGATTCCGTACAGGTACTCCCACCAGTCCGGCATGCCGTCACCGTCGGTGTCCGGGGTTAATGGGCTTGTGCCTATGGAAAGCTCACCAAGATAGGTGCGGGTGTCGCCGTCGTCAACGTACCTGTACTTGTGCGCCCAGCGGGTGTACTCGGTGTTGTTTGTGGTTACTGTAAGGCTGTAGCCGTCAAGCAGGCCATCGCCGTCGGTGTCTGGGTCGGTCGGGTCCGTTCCATAGCTGTATTCGGAATGGTCATTTAGACCATCCCCGTCTCGGTTTCCGGTTACCAGCGCCCCGTTTAGGTAAAGATTGCTGAAACCACAGGTACCGGTATTCGAGGCCACCAAGGTGTAGTTTAGTGTATCACCCGAGTAAAAAGGTGCTGCATACGATGTAGGGGTAAACATCAACAAGCCAGAGGGCGAGGGCTGAAACCCTAGGGGAACAACTACAATGGTGTCCGTGTAGCCGTTTGTGTCCGTGGCACCCTGGTATCCAGGAGTGTACCAGTAGGTAACATGTGTCCTGCTGGCTACGACGCCGTTGGATACGTCTGCAGCGGTTACCGTGTAGGTATTCGTGTACACCCATACCTCCGGGTACTGCCACATGCCGTCTGCGTTGCTATCACCGTCGGCATATGTAAACCCCAGGTCAGAACTCACCACGATGTTCGACAGGCTGCCTACGTTAGTTGAGTACCCAAATAATCTGAGTTCAAACCCGATCTCATCCCCGGCAGCTGCAAACCAGGCATGAGACGCCGTCTGGGTTGAGGTAATCCCATAGCTATTGGGCATATACCTGATTCGATACGCGATAAGTTCTGTGGTTTCTTGTGTCCCATCACACATGCCCGTAAGCTTAAAATAATTAGTCAAATACCCTCGCTGGTAGTCGTTACTCGTGACTTTGTACTCTACGGGTATCTCCGCTATGGTGCCCGGGTGTAGCACGCCGGCAGTCATCGTTGTGCTGCAGGGCGTCAACGGGTCTAGGTTGTATAGGACTTCCCAACCGTCTGGCAGCCCGTCACCGTCGGTATCGGGGTTCAGCGGATCGGTATGCTTGAGGCTAATCTCGTAACCGTCAATTAGACCATCACCGTCGGTATCCGCCGTGTGGGGGTCCGTACCCGCGGCGTACTCCCCTGCGTTGTTTAACGTGTCGCCATCGGGGTCTCTATCGGCGTCTCCCACTACGGGGTCTGTACCCCAGTAGGCCTCCCACCAGTCCGGCAGCCCGTCGCCGTCGGTGTCGGCAAGCAACGGGCTCGTGCCCGCGGTGCGCTCCCCAAGAAACAACCTCGACGCGGGGCCCATGGCCTTGTAGCGAATACCCGCAGTCACCCAGTTAGTAAATCTGCCGTAGGTGTCCTGCGCCGTTACCAGAGTGTCGTAGCCGTCCAGAAGCCCATCGGTATCCGTATCTGGGTTGTTCGGAAGCGTGCCCCCCAGGTATTCCTCTATGTTGGTAAGCCCGTCGTGGTCGGGGTCCCCGCTGGCCCCATGCTCCCCAGCGGAGTCTAAAGGGTCCAGCTCGTGTTGCAGCTCCCAATTATCGGGCAAACCATCACCGTCGGTGTCGACGCTCAGAGGACTGGTACCCGTAACATGTACCTCGTAGCCATCCGAAAGCCCGTCGCCATCGGTATCCTGGCGGCTAGGGTCTGTGCCCAGCTGGTACTCCTCTAGGTTGGTAAGCCCGTCGCCGTCCAAGTCACCCCCGGAATCGTCAATAGTGGGGTCAAGCCCGTATCGGGTTTCCCAGGTATCCGGCATGCCATCGTTGTCGGCATCCATAAAATTCGGCGCAGGGTCTTCGATGTTGGGAACACCGTCGCCGTCGAGGTCATCCCAGGCGTCGTCAAGCAGCGGATTCAGCCCGTGCTGTACCTCCCAACCGTCTGGCATGCCGTCGCCGTCGGTGTCGGGGTTCTGGGGGTCGGTGCCGTGCTGCATTTCCTCGATGTTGGTCAACCCATCGTTATCGGGGTCACCGTCGGCGCCATCGTTGCCTTCGGCGCTCGCGGAGTCCAGGCCAAAACGCAGCTCCCAGACGTCTGGCATGCCGTCACCATCGGTGTCGACATCGGGTACCGTAGGGTCTGTCAACAGTAGGAACTCTGCCCGGTTGCTCAGTCCGTCATTATCTTGGTCGTCAAAAGGGCCCGGTACCAAGGTGGAAAACCAATGGTATTCCCAGGCGTCAGGCAAACCGTCCATGTCGTTGTCGGGGCTGGCAACTATAGGATTCAGCCCCCACTGGTACTCCAGCAGATTAGGCAGCCCATCGTTATCTGGGTCTCCGCCGGCGTCGTCAACCAAAGGGTCTAGGCCATAGCAGACCTCCCAGCCGTCTGGCATGCCGTCACCATCGGTGTCGGGGTTCCCAGGGTGGGTGCCCGCACGGTACTCCTCCAGGTTGGTAAGCCCGTCGCCATCGGGGTCGCCCTGCTCGCCGTTATCACCTGTGTTGGAGTAGATATCCAGTCCGTATTCGAGTTTCCACGCCACCGGTAACTGACTGTCTGGAATATCAGAGACTCTGGGATGAGTCCCCAGCTGGTACTCCTGCAGATTGGTGCGGTAGTCGTTGTCGGGGTCACCATCGGCGCCGTCATTGCCTTCGGTACTTAGTGGGTTCAGCCCGTAACGGACTTCCCAGCCATCGGGTAGCCCGTCACCGTCGGTGTCTTTTTTCTTGGGATGGGTGCCGTAGATGTACTCTTCGAGGTTGCTCAGCCCGTCTTTATCGGGGTCTTCATGGGCATCGTGAATCTTATACTTCAACCCGTGGACGTACTCCCAGTAGTCCGGCATGTAGTCGCCGTCGAGGTCAACCCCCTTAGGGGGCCGCTGGGCGCCTGCGGGACTACACAGTAGACACCAAC
>JAAZKG010000008.1 GCA_012799935.1 Erysipelotrichia bacterium
CAATAGCTATAGATAAAACAAGCATTAAAAGTATTGTTTTATCAATTGTTTGCATTTCAATTGTATGAGAAGTTAAACCATCTGTTATTTCACCAATGAATAATGGAATATACAAATCTAAATAATCCACCATTAAAAGAGCTATTATACCAAAAAGATATAAAAACTTATTTTTATATATGTGATAAAACAACCTGTTCTTTTTTAGTTTTTCCATCAAATTTTCTCCATTTTTCATCAAACAAATGAACTTATTTATTATAACATAATCAGTTTAAATAAAATAACAAACTTTGATTAACATCACATCAAAAAGAAAAAAACAGCAGAATTTATACTCTACTGATTTTCTGGTTATTATTTTATAGGTTTTTATTGTTAGTATTTAATATCTATATCATCGATATATCTATCTTTTTTCGATGCTACTCTGACAGTAGCAAATATTATGATATAAATTATTACTACTAAACCTAACCATAAATAAAAGTAATCAATTGCTGGGTCAAACAAAAAGTAATCATATAAACCATGTAAGAAAACCGCTAATAACAATCCTAAAATTTTGTTTTGTCTTGCTGATGATTCTCTTCCCTGATTAGCAAGCATTCTAGCCTTAGAATAATAAGCTCCCATTACTACTCCAAAACAAACATGAGCTGGAATAGCTGTAAAAGCTCTTAAAAAGGCTGTTTGCAGTCCATAAGAGTAAACGTATAAGATGTTTTCAGAAATCGCAAACCCTAAAGAAACAAACACTGAATATATTAACCCATCATACAAACAATTAAAGTGGATGCTTTTCCAAGAAAAAATGTTTAAGAACAAAAATTTAGTTCCTTCTTCAATTAAAGCAACCCCTATAAAAGCACTAATTAAGTAGAAAAGGGTATTCGGATAATCAAAAATTTCAAATAAAATATTATCAGCCCACGTTTCTAAAAAGAAAGATGCTATGGTAGCTAATAATCCACCAAATAACATTAAAGCTAAAAGCCATAAAGGTTCTTTTTCTTTTCTGTCTCTGATATAAAGATAAGCTGCATAAGCTAATCCCGGCACTACTGCTGCTATTGTCAAAATTTGTATTTCTGTCATATTTTTCTCCTCTATATTTTTAATGTTTTTAATTTTTCATTTAATTTACTATAAATATTTTCTTTAAACCAACTTTCATTAGATGCTTCAATTGCTTCTTCTAAACTAAACCAGCCAACAGCACTATTTTCATCTTGTTTATTAACTATAGTTTCTCTTTCATCAGCTTGTAATAAATAAGTTAGATTTAAATGCACATGAGTAGGAACATATTGTCCGTTTTTGAAATGTCCATCAACCGATAGTACTTCTAAAGAGTAAATATCCTCTATTAATGGTTTAATTGTTTTTACACCACTTTCTTCTTGCACTTCTTTTATCGCTAACTTTAACAAGTCTAATTGGCCATCAGCATGCCCACCAAGCCAGGCCCATGATCCATAAAGATTATGATAAGCCATTAGTAGTTTATCTTTCTTTTTATTTAATACCCAACCAGAAGCGGTCATATGAGCAATTAAATTAGTTCGATAAAAAATATCATCAAAGTTCTTTAAATAATAAAGGATAATCTCCTTATCTACTTTTTCTTGTTCATTAAATGGCTCATAATTCTTTATTTGTTGTACCAATTTACTTTTCATATTTAGATTATAGCAAATACCAACTCAATAATAAACAATCAAATTAAAAAGCAGACAACCCTTAAATTAGTTAGAAATGAGGATTTTTTTGTCTGCATATTTATTCTATCACACTTTGTTTTACTTTTATATATTAAAAAACGACAATTCTTTTTCAAATTG
>JAAZKG010000161.1 GCA_012799935.1 Erysipelotrichia bacterium
CGCCGTCTTTTCCGCGCTGCCGCTTCGAGGCCGGTCACGGACGGACACGAGTCCAGTCCGGACCGGCCGCAAAGCGGCATCATCGAAAAATCCGGCGGTTATTTTTGCGAGGAACCCCGGCAAAATCCAAGCGAAAGCCTCTGCACCACGTCCTGCGGACGGCGGGCACGACAGGGCGTTTTATAAAAGGGCCTTGTGGGAAGGCGGGGGCGGAGCAAGGTCCGGGGGAAAGAGGTCAGAGTGAAGAAGTCAGAGGTCAGGGGAAGGCACCGAAGGGGTGGCAGGGGGGCGGTGTGGGGGCGATGGGGCGAGAAGGTGGCGGGGGGGGGGCGGGGAACAGCCACACGGACGGACACGGACGGGCACGGACAAACACGGACGGTTGGAGAGGGCAGAGTGCAGAGGTCGGAGGTCAGGGAAAACCGAACAGCCGGAACAGCCTCTGCGCTCGGCGAGCGCAGCTACAGAACAGCCGAACAGCCGGTGAACGCAAAGGGCGCAAAAGGAGCGCAAACGGGGGCGGGGCGGTAGAAGATGGCTTTTCGTCGCTTGGTGGCGGTTAGTCTTCTTCCTCGTAATAGTAGGAGTAGTCTATGCCCTTCATAAACGTCTCGCGGTCGTTGATTTTGTCGGTCAGCGCCCTGGAGATG
Organism: Erysipelotrichia bacterium; assembly: GCA_012799935.1. Taxonomy (GTDB): domain Bacteria; phylum Bacillota_I; class Bacilli_A; order Erysipelotrichales; family Erysipelotrichaceae; genus UBA1783. The sequence goes on from JAAZKG010000161.1 coordinate 651, forward strand.
AGGTTTTTGAGCATCGTGGAGTTGACGATGCTTTTCATCATGGCGTCAAGATAGGCGCGCTTTCCGATTTTGCTCCAATCCACACATTTCTTGAGTTTTTTCTTGAGGATGAGGTCCAGCCAGATTCGGGTGGTTCGTCCATTGCCTTCACGAAACGGATGGGCGACATTCATTTCAACATATTTCTCGATGATCTGCTCAAGAGTTTCCTCTGGCATCTTCTCAATCTCCGCGAGCGTTTTGTTGAGATGCCGCGCCGGGGCAAAGGTGAAGCCGCCCTTCGAGATGTTGACTGCACGAATCTGTCCGGCGAAGTCGTAGAGGCCGCCAAAGAGGTAGGCGTGAATCTGCTGAAGTCCCTTGACCTTCCCGACTTCGATGGTGTCGAGCATGTTACTTTCAAAAAGCGCGTATGCTTTCTGTTTGCTTTTGGCATCAATGGTGTTGTCGGAGTAAACGAACCAGTCGAGAAATGCCGCCGCGCGATTGCTTGGAAAGGCTTTTGCCAAAGCAACGATGCCATCGGAATCGAGAACGTCCGAGAGACGCTTTTTGCCATCGGGAGCGACCAATTTCATTTGGTTAGTGGCGCTAACCAGTTCGCTGCCTTCTCGTTTTAGCTTGCCTTTGAGGTACTTCCAGTAGTTGCGAGTCTTCGCGTAGTTGTTTTCGCCATTGATTGCTCCGACCACGTCCAGGACGGAAAACCACCATTTCGCCCGGGCCTCATCCCATACCGCGCGAATTTCCCGGTCGCTGAAAAATCGGATTGAGATTTTCTTCATCTGCTTTTTATCCATTCAACGGTTGAATTATATCAAATCCGGGGATTGGATGGAAGAAGGGCAGATCATTAAAGAAATGGGCGGGTGGTGGGTGGTGGCGATGGGGGAGAGTTGGGCGGGGGGGGGGAGAGCGGGAGAGGATTTCTTTTGCATTGGGGCGGCGCGAAAACCAAGGGTCTCTTTTTCAATCTGGCGCGTCGCTACCGACCGCTCGCGGACACGAGTCCAGCGAGGGTCGGCTTCAACGCGCCATCTTCGAAAAATAGCCGCCTTATTTTCGCGCAACAGCCCCGCCCCAATGGGAAAAGAAATCCTCTACTCCACGTCCTGCGGACGGCGGGCACGGCAGGGCGTTTTATAAAAGGGCCTTGTGGGGAGGCGGGGGCGGAGCAAGGTCCTATGGGAGAGGGAGGGAGGGTTCAGGGTTCGGGGTTCAGGGAAAGAGGTCAGAGGTCGGAGGTCAGGAACAGCTGGAACAGCCTCTGCGCTCGGCGAGCGCAGCTACAGAACAGCCGAACAGCCATTTAACGCAAGGGGCGCGAACGAAACGCAAACGACGCAAGCGGGGGAAGAGAGGGAAAAGCCGAACAGCCAACAGCCACACGGACGGACACGGACGGTTGGAGAGGGCAGAATTCAGAG
>JAAZKG010000082.1 GCA_012799935.1 Erysipelotrichia bacterium
GGAAAATTGCATTATAAAAGTAGGGAAAACCCTACTTTTTTGTCACTGGTGCCGAATAGCAGAATCGAACTGCTGACCTCTTCATTACCATTGAAGCGCTCTACCTACTGAGCTAAGACGGCGACTGTTACTATTATACTTTAATGCCAATTTTTTCTCAACAATTAAAAAGTCCCAATCTTGATATGATTAGGACTTTATTCATTTAATATTTTATCAATCTTCTCTCCATATTAAACCGAGAGCTAAAGATGCCATTGTTACAACTGTCATTATTGAAGAAATCAGTGTTGTTTCATTAAATAATTTCATTGGTAAACTTAGATTATTAGTAGCTAAGAAATATACCATTGTAGCAACTCCAAATAATACTGTTACAACCTTATAAACTTTATTTCTTACAAGTTCAACACCTGTTTCATCTGTTTTTATAGTTTTAGCTAATAGTCCTACCACCATTGCAGCAATTGAGAGTAATGTCACAATTAAACTTGCTAGTGACCATGATTTTTCTTTTGCTAAAGGCACTTCTGGCGCATGGAAGTTAACTATTACAGTTACAACATCAGTAGTATTATCGCTATAAGTAATTAACACCTTAACTTTATTATCCATACCAGTAGTTGGAAGTGGTGATGTAATTGAAATATTTACAACAGCACCTTCTTCTGGTTTAGGAGTTATTTCAACTGCAGCTTTGATATCTTCTTCAGTTAAAGTTTCTTCTTTATTTTTATCAACAACTCCACCTATAGCAGTATATTTTTCATTGTCCTTTAAAGGTTCTTCCTGAACAATTACTGTCACATTCACAATATCTTTTGTTTTATCTGGATAGGTTACTGTTAATTGACCTATATATGTCCCAACAACATTTGTATCAATTGGTGTAACAGTTGTATCTTTAACTATTGTTCCAAATGGCAAATTGTTAATATTGGTTATATTGTCTGTTAAGTCAATTGTTCCGCCAACCTGTACAACTTCATTTTCAACTATAGGCTGATACTTATTGTTATGTGGTTGAACACCAACTGTTACTTTAACATCAACTGTTTTAGTTGAACCATCTGGATAAGTTATGATAACTGGAACTAGATGTTCACCTGATTTTCTGCCATTTGGAAGTGTTACACCTTGTTTAATATTTAATACAGGTTGATCTCCATCTTCTGGATATTCTAAAATCTTAATGGCTTCAAAAACTTCTTGAGCTGTTGTAGCTCGACCATATGGTTTTTTAATATCGTTAACTGCTGTTTGATATGCATCAGCCTCAACATCTGTAACTGTAACTGGAGCAGTTTTAGTGTAATTATTCAATTTTGAACTTACATTAATGATTGTTCCAACCACTTGCTTAGGTACTTCTATCGTAAAGTCTCCTAAATCATCAACAACAACTGAATATGTTTGACCAGCAATAATTACTGAAACAGTTGCTGTAACATCCGCTTTACCCTTAATTATTGTTGTATCTGGATGGTTATTGCTATCATTGGTCGCTGTCATATTGTAAGGTTCAACTGGATCTGGCAATTTAGGAACTGCTGTACTTACTGCCGCTGACCCATTGCCCAGATAGTCATAGTATTTTGCTTCAATAATCTGGAATTCTTCAAATTCTGCTCCATTAAGCACAAAGTTTAATACTCCTACTGTTTTTGTTTCAGTTTCTCCCGTGTTTGGATTAACAATAACTGTTAGCTCTTCTTCTGTTTCATCAAATGTGAAACCTTTATTACAATACCACTTTCCAATTGACTCTCCAGTTTCAGCATCATATAAACGATCTAAAATGCAGATTTCATTTCCAATTTTTATAATAATTCTATCGATATCTTTTACATCTGAAAGTGCTTCATCAGCAGAAACATTAGTAATTTTTAATACATCTGTTCCTGGTGAAGGCGTAATGAAATGTAGAGGTGTTGGTGGAATATTATCTATAATAATGGCTCCACCATCTGTAACCTTTTTAATATTATTGTTTCTTTCTATGATTTCAGCTTCAGAATCATTTATATCTGATTCTAATTTTCCATCCTCTGTTTGTGTTAAATACATTTTTGAACCATTAAAACGTCTTACATCTGCTTGTGAAATGTAAAGTATAAACCCATCCTCAGAACTGGTAATTTGACTTCCAGTAGATCCTATAATTTCAATTTCTGTAAATGAACCATCTTCATTTTTACTATAGAACTTTAAACTTGCATCCTTTATACCATAAACAACAATTACCGCATTACCATCATTATCATTATATATTTGCTCAATCTTCGTTATTGAATCTGTCCTTTGTTTTTGATTAATGGTTAAGGTCATAGTTCCAGTTGACACATTTCCAAACTGATCTTCCGCTGTAATAGTGATGACATATTCTCCTGTTAAAGCAGGATCAATAACATCTGCGGTTTTACCATAAAACTTATTATTAACTGTATCGTAGTTTATACCTTCAGGTAATGAAACTTCTAAGTTGTTTTTTGTAATCTTATAACTAGTAACTGCATTAGCATCATCTGTTTCAATCTTTCCAACATCTTCAGCAATCAAATCACCTGTCATTATACTAAAACTATTATCCGTAATATTTGGTGCAGTAAAATCTAAAGTAGGCACATCAAAATCCTTGTCAATAAATGCTTCTGCAGGATCTATACCACGAATTATATAGTTTATATCAGCATCTAACTGCCCTTGAGGCACCTTAAAGATTAACTTTTCATTATCATCAGGTTTTATGGTAATTGGACCATTTGCATCAGTAACTGCTACAAAATCACCCTCACCATTAATATAACCTAAAGTATAATCTGCCATGGCATAACTTCCAGCAGGAATTTTAGCTGAAACTACATTATGAGTAATATTACCATTTTCATCTTTAATATGAGGTTTTTGTTGAATTTCTTCAAGAGCTGGAAGATCAACATAAGGTTGAATTTCTTTATATGCATACTTTTCATAATTTTCAATATCTTCGTTATAATTATCAAAAGTAAATAAAGCAAACACTCTTCTTCCTGCTTTACCTTCAAAATTAAATGCTGTAATTGTTAATTTATCATCAGACTCAGTTATGCTATAACTTCCATTATTTGTAATCCAATTTCCGTCAACATTTTTAAACTCATATGAGTTACTAATAACATTTTCATCTGTTTCAAGTCTTAAATATAAATATTTAGCTCCATCTATAGGTTTATTAATCACAACTTTGGTATCGTTTTCTTGAATCCTATTAATCATTGCAGGTAAAACACTTACCTCAAAGTTTTTCAAAAGGAAACTATAAGCTTCAGTTGAATTAACATATTGAATAGCAGTAGGCTGATTACTAGTTGCAACCGCTAAATATGATTTTTTAACAGTAATATTGTTTTCTACTTTAGATAAACTAAGGGCAGTATATTTTGATAAATAATCACTGTGAGCAATCATTGTAATATAAACCGATGTCCAAGTTCTATTGGTATTAAAGTGATTAATAATCGATTCTTCGTTATGTTCTTCTACTTGAGTACTAAATTCAGTCATCAAGTAAGAGTATTTTCTACCATTAGCATCATGACCTTCTTGCGGCTGCCATTTCCATAGCCATTTCTGTTTTACCTCATCATAAACCAAATCTTTTACATAAAACCCTTCAACAATTTCATATTTAGTAGGATCTAAAGTTTTCCCTTCAGTAGTTCTTATAAGAACCATGGCAATATTTTCTCTGTCAAAATGTAAATTCTCTGGATCAGGAGTTCCTGAATATCCTTCAGGATTTTGTTCAAATATTTCCTTTTCTCCTAATCCAAACCACTGAATATCAGCTTCCATTTCTAGTAATGGTTTATATTGAGCATATAAATGAAGTGTAGCAACCCCATTATTATTAATCGGTTGATTAACCACTGTTTTCCATGGATTTTCGTGAGTAACAATACTAGCTGGTTCTTCATTTAAACGCAATTGCAATTTTAACTCTGACTCTATTTCGGTTAATTGAATTTCACTATGATTAGTGTAAAGTTCATGAACTTGAGTTATGCTAGTTACCTCTTCTGTTTCAGCCCAACCAACAAAATAGTGATTTGCTTTAACAAATCCTAAATCATATAAAATATTTCCTGCACTATTTAAATAAGCAGTCAATTCCTCAGTATTGCCATTTGAAATATTTCCAACTGGTATTTCCAATATGTAAGTAATGTCTTCTGCTCCGCCATTATTGGCATGAAGAACAAACTGATAAGTAACTGTTTGTTTTTCCCATACAGCATAAACTGTCCTACTTTCATCTATTGGAGATTGCTCAGTAAAGATATAATTTTTGTCTTCTTCCCATTGTTGTAAACTTGTTAAATTCGACAAACTATTGAAAGTTTCTAAACTCATAGACTCAACTTGCTTAGTTGACCAGCCTAAGAACTTATATCCTTCACGAGTTAGTCCTTCACCATCATAATATTTTCTCTTATCTATTTCTGTTTGAGACTTAATTGGCTTGCCTTCATGGTCTGAGAAGTATTTAATTGCTGCTGAAGCATCAGTAACATTTCCATTGGTATCTAACCACAGAATATTAGGTCCTTCAAAGCCATTGCCAGCATAACCATTATCATTATAAGCTTTTTCATTCATCGGAACTATTCTTATTTCAGTTAGGTCAGTTCCATCATTTTTATCAAATGTAACTCTGGCTTGTGCTCTATAGGTTGAAGGAGTAGATCTAAAGTACCCTGTAGCAGCATTTGAAAAACTTATAGCCATGTCTTTTTTAATTTCCACATTATTTGGAACATCAAAGACAAAAGTATAACCCTCCAGTGCTGTTGGATTTCCTTCAGCATAAAATTGTTCAACTACTGTAGAAGAATATGCTTCTTTGAACACTTCATTATCTACTGCCTTTCTCATAGATACTAACGCAAATGGATATTTACTATGGCCAGTAATATTTATGCTGTCAGTGAAAAACTCATCTACATGAGGTGTGTTTGCAGTACGATTAATAATAACACCTGTGCGTATGTTAGCATTAGGCAACGTATATAATCTATTTTCATTAACTTTATATTTAGTTAAAGTATAACTTCTTCTTGTCGCTCCTGAAACAACAGTTATTTTGACTGTTTCTGGTGAAGTTTCATCAAACATTGTCAGATTGATAATTTCTCCAGCTGAAATTTTTAATCCAGCCTCAACTCTTAAAACAAATCCACCATCAGTCGCAAAATATTTTGCTGAAGTATATGCCTGACCATAATCACTTGGATCAACACCATTGTTGTTCATCTCTGTTGCAGGTCTTTTTGTTTTCATATCACCAATAAAACGTTCATAATTATTGCCTAAACCAACTTTAAATACCGATCTTGATTTTCTTGGCAAATCAAAAACTATTGTAGCTCCTTTAGGAATAACAATATCGTATGGAGCAGTTAAACGATACTCTGTTTGAGTTGTTTCAGTTGGACGGTCTGTTATATATGAAGTCGAAAGACTAAGCGAAGAACTATTAACCTCTTCAAATAAAGCATCCATCTTGTTTTTGTCAACATAGTAGATAAAACGGACAAAATCAGCCTCTTTTTTATGCCCATGAAGATAAATGTTTTTAACATTATTTACCTGGTTAGTAGGCACAAATGCTTTATTTGTTATTTCAGTTTTAAAATCTCTTGGAACCATCATATAAGAATGTGTGCTTACACCACCAACAATTTGAGTCTTAGAAAATTCATTAATATTAATATTTGTCGTTACATTCCAACCGCTTCCTATTCCATTAAGATTGAACATTTTCATATAACCGACAGTTCCATCTGCATCTGGTTTTAAAGCATCATAAATCCTAGAATCCATTACTTGACGTATTCCAATCCATGAAGATAAGAAATAACCATTATCTGCATATCTGTTGGTATACCAGTAGTGATTTGGTGCTTGTCGATAATAAACAACAAGTGTTCCATTTACACTATCATAAATAACCGATTGAGCCACTACCCTCATAGTATCTGGTGGCATTACAACGTTAGGTATTGCATTTGTCATTGATGCAGTTTGGAAAGGAATCATGGTTTTTAGGGTAACATCATCATTATTGGCAGCAACATCAAAAGTTTCATGCTCAATCACATGACCATAATAATTACCTAAAACCTGATTTCCTTTTGTTCCTTTTTGATCGTATACTTGATTTTCTTCATTGGTATATCTTAATTGAACTGCATAATCTTCATTAATATTGTCAAGAGTTATGCTTTCTTTTAAAACTAAGTATAGTTTTGATTTCATATAATCTGAATAAGTAGGCATATTTGGGAAAACTTGATCTATATTTAATTTATAGATATTATTTCCTTCAGGCTTAGTTGCCACACTCAAAGATACTGAATTAGGAGTTATAGGAAATGCCTCAACAGGATAAGACATCATGAAAAAACTATTTTCTTCATCGACCATATTTACTAAATTAGGATCAATAAAGATATTTGCATAATCCCATTGGGCTCTAAATGTTCTAAAGTTTGATCCAAAATCATTTGTGGTTGTATCATCTGGAAAAATTGACAATTCAATTTCTATTACTATTCTTCCAAGATCATTGTAGTAATATCTATTGTATGCAAAGCCAGCTGTTCCAACACCTGCATAAGATTTAGTTAAATTAGGATCTAAAGGCCATTCATTTCTTGGTTCTTCTTCGTTGCCCCAACCAAAATTTGTAGTATAAGGTTCTGCTGCTTTTACACTACTAGAAAATCCTGAAAAAATCATCAGCCCAGTCAATAGCGCAACCCAAAACCTCATTATTAATTTATTATTATTTTTATATTTTTTAACCCCCATAATTTCTGCTCCTTTTTTATACTCATTCATAGCAATTTTACCATTATATTAGTATAAATTCAATATTTTGCCTTTTTCCTAAATGATGTA
>JAAZKG010000083.1 GCA_012799935.1 Erysipelotrichia bacterium
GAATTGTACTAATGGACATTTAAATGTCCTTTTTGTTTTAATTTTTTCTTGAGTTATGATAGTATAGTTTCACATGTTTTATTACTAGAGGTCATTTATGAAAGAAAAATATATTGTCAAAACTGGAAACAAGACCTGGTGGGCCTTAATTGCTACCGCAATTTTATTAATTATTATAATCAAAAATATCTTTAAAAACAGTTCACTAGAAACTATTAGAACCTTTATGATTGTTTTTAGCATTTTTAATCTAATATATTTATTTATCTATAAAACTAGCTTGTCGAAAGTTGAAGGTTATGATTATCTTTGGGCTAATGAACTACCATTTTATCTATGCAACATTGGTTCTATTACTTCTCTATTTGCCTCTATTAGTTTAAACCCCACTCTTATGGCTTTCTGCTTTGTTGAAGGTACTTTTGGAGCATTGCTTGCTTATTTGATGCCTGATGGTGGTTTTGAAAGAGTAAGTTTTTTCTCCATTATGGGTTTAGGGTTTTATGGTTACCATGGCCTTTTAATGGTAATTAATATGTTATATGTTGTTTTAGGTTTATATGTCCCATCATTTTCAGAACTTATTCCAATGCTAGTTTACAATTCCATAATATTGATTGTCGTTCACTTTATAAATATCTTATTAAGGAAAAATATCCATCCTAAAGCCAATTACATCTATACAATAGATGCAACAAATCCAGTTTTAAAAATGTTTTATAAAATTTTGCCAATTAAATGTTTATATTTATTTTTAACCTATCCTTTGGTAGTACTATTATATGCTATATTAGTATATGCATACAGATTATTAATTTAGAAAAACTAATTCCCAAAAAAAACAGGATTTTTCCTGTTTTTTTTTATTTATCAACTTTTCTTTGAATTGCTTTAACAATTTCTACTATTGGAATAACTACAACTCCTAAGGCAATGGCGATTAAATACTCTTCTAAGCCAACCGTTGTAAATCCAAAAGCATTAGCTAATAATGGAACTTCACAGACTAAAGTTGTCGCGATAAGTGATACAATAGCTGCAGCCCATAAGATTTTATTGTGAGTAGGCAATTTAAAGATTGAACCACGTTGAGAGCGCATATTGAAACTGTGGAAAATTTCTGCCATTGACATTGTTAAAAAAGCCATTGTCATACCGTGAGCACTATCACCAACCATAAAGTTACCAAACTCCATATAATGTCCAATAAAGAATGAAGTAACAGTTAAAATAGTTACAAGCACACCCTGATAAGCAATATCAAACCCCATCCCATCTGAGAATATGCCAGCTTTAGCTGGGCGAGGTTTTCTTTCCATAATTTTTGGTTCAGCTTCTTCCATTCCTAATGCTAAAGCTGGAATACTATCAGTAACCAGGTTAATCCATAACAAGTGCACTGGTTTTAAAATTTTGAAATTCAAAATAGTAGCTACAAAGATTGACAATACCTCACTCATATTTGAACCCAACAAAAACTGAATTGCTTTACGGATATTGTCGTAAATACGTCTTCCTTCTTCAACTGCTCCAACAATTGTCGCAAAGTTATCATCAGCTAAAACCATATCAGCAACATTTTTTGTAACATCAGTTCCAGTAATACCCATACCAACACCAATATCACTTGATTTGATTGATGGAGCATCATTTACACCATCACCGGTCATTGCGGTAACATAGCCATACTTTTTCCAAGCATTAACAATTCTAGTTTTGTGTTCAGGTTGTACTCTGGCATAGACACTGATATCCATAAATTTAGATTCAAATTCTTCATCATCCATATCATTTAGCTGCGCCCCAGTAATAGCATAAGTATTTTCTGTAATAATGCCTAACTCTTTGGCAATAGCTATAGCTGTATCAACATGGTCACCAGTAATCATGATTGGTCTGATATTAGCATTTCTGCATTCAATAATTGCATCTTTGACTTCTGGTCTAACTGGGTCAATCATACCAGTTAAACCGATAAAGCATAGACCTGTTTCCAAATCTTCTGCTTCATAAGAAACAGGTTCAAAATCATAATATCTTTCAGCACAAGCCAATACTCTTAAAGCATTATCAGCCATAGCCTTATTAGCTTGCAAAATCTTCTGTTTATATTCTTCTGTAATTAAAACTGCTTTACCATCTTTTAAATAATGACTACAAATACCGATAATTACATCAGGAGCACCTTTGGTATATTGAACAAATCTGCCATCAACTGAATGAACAGTTGACATCATTTTTCTCATTGAATCAAAAGGAGCTTCTCCACTTCTTGGATATTTAACTTTTAACTCATATTTTGGTAAACCTAACTTATTAGCCCACACAACTAGAGCTGCTTCTGTCGGTTCACCAGTAACCTGACCATCATTATCAAGTTCAGCATCGCTACATAAAGCCATGCCAGTCGCCAAACGTTTTTCATCTTCACCAAAATAATCCACAATAGTCATTTTATTTTGGGTTAAGGTACCTGTTTTATCAGAACAGATAATCTGAGCACACCCCAATGTTTCAACAGCAGTAAGTTTTCTGATAATAGCGTTTCGCTTACTCATATTAGTAACACCAATTGAAAGTACTACAGTAACCACAGCTGCTAAACCTTCTGGAATAGCCGCAACTGCTAAAGAAACAGCTATCATAAATGAGTCAATCACAAAGTCAAAATCAAAGTTTCCGGCCCTGATAAGTTGAATAACAAATACCAATCCACAGATTATCAATACTAGCCAAGTCAATACTTTCGATAATTGATTTAGTTTAATCTGCAGCGGAGTTTTTTCATCAGAAACCTGCTGTAAAGCATCAGCAATCTTACCCATTTCAGTATCCATACCAGTAGCGGTAATAACTGCACTGCCTCTACCATAGACAACTGTTGAACCCATATATAACATATTTTTACGATCACCCAAAGGAACATCGTTTTCAAATTCTTTCAATTTAATAGCTTCAACATGTTTGGTAACTGGTACTGACTCCCCAGTTAAAGCAGCTTCTTCAACCTTTAAACTGGCGTTATGTATTATCCTAGCATCAGCAGGAACTGCATCTCCAGCTTCTACTAAAACTACATCACCGACAACCAAATCTTCCGAATGAATAACAGTAACCTGTCCATCACGCAAGACTTTAGAAGTAGCTGCACTCATTTCTTGCAATGCTTCAATAGCTTTTTCTGCTTTGTTTTCTTGATAAACACCTAATACAGCATTGACTACAACAACTGTTAAGATAATTATTACATCAGCAAAACTCTCATTTTCTACATATGCCAAAATCCCACTTATTAAAGCAGCTACTAATAAAATAGCAATCATTGGGTCAGCCAACTGTTCAAAAAAGCGAGCAATTAACGATTTTCCCTTAGCTTCAGCTAATTTGTTTTTCCCGTTAGCTGCTAGTCGTTTTTCAGCTTCTGCTGCTGACAAACCATTTTCAGTGCTTTCAAAAAGCTGCAACACCTTTTCCTTATCTTCACAATAGAATTTCATATTAATAACCTCCGTAAATATAAAACTCAGCATTTATCTATGCTGAGTTTCTTTTTAATGTTATTACCTCATGCATAGATAAACTAACACATGAGTCTCGTTATTTAAAACAAGCCAGTCTAAACGACAGTGCTGTTGACTTGTTACGTACAAACGCTAACTACTCCCTCAATGAGCTACCTTATCTTACAAAACAATTAAAGAAAAGTCAAGAATTATATAAATATTTTTAACTTTCTTTCTTATTCAAGGTCTTATTGTCCAAATCTAGGGATGCTTTAGCTCCAATATCATAATTAGCTCTTATACCTTTTTTATAAGCAATATATCCTGAAGCTGCAATCATAGCTGCATTATCAGTACAATATTTAAGTGGTGGAATAATATAGTCGATATTAGGATATTTTTCTTTCATCTTTTCTTTTACTAACTCTCTTAACTCACTATTAGCTGCTACTCCTCCAGCTAGAATAAATTGATTAACATCATATGTATCTAGGGCTATTTGTACCTTTTGCCATAAAGCATTTAAAGCTGTCTTTTGAAAAGAGGCACACATATCTTCAATAGATAACTTTTGCTGATTTCTTTTCAAACGATTAATTGTTTGCATTACTGCACTTTTTAATCCACTGAAAGAGAAATCTAAAAAACTATCAACCTTTGGTAAAGGAAGTTTATAAATTGGTTTTCCTTCTTTGGCCAATTTATCAATTTTAGGTCCCCCTGGATAAGGAAGATTTAAAACTCTACCAACCTTATCATAAGCTTCACCAATAGCATCATCTAAGGTTTCACCTATTACCTGAAAATCATAATCTTCTTTCATCAACACTAATTCAGTGTGACCACCAGAAACAATTAATGCTAATAAAGGAAATTTTAACTCTTTAACAAAGGCATTAGAATAAATATGACCTGTTAAATGATGAACTGGAATAAGAGGTTTATTGTAAGCCCAAGCTAATGTTTTAGCTGCTAAAACTCCAATATGCAATGAGCCAATTAAACCAGGTCCTTGAGTAAAAGCAATGCCATCAACTTCTTCAACTGTCATATTTGCTTCCTTTAAAGTTTCTTTGATAATGATAGAAATATTTTCAATATGAATTCTGCTGGCAACTTCTGGCACCACTCCACCATAAAGAGTGTGGACATCAATTTGACTAGCCACTTTGTTTGCTAGTATTTCATTTCCATTTTTAACTATTGCACAGGCTGTCTCATCACAGCTTGATTCAATAGCTAAGATAATAATATCCTTCATCTTTATATTCCTTTCATCATAAAATATCCATCTTCACTAACACCATGCCAGCGATAATAACCCTTTTTGATATTAATGATTTCAAAACCACATTTTTTATATAAATCTATCGCACTTTTATTAGAAACTCTAACTTCTAAAGAAATGGTTTCGCACATTGCCTCTATCGCCAGTTGTTCAATATGCTGCATCAATTTAAAACCTAAACCTTTGCCCTGTTGATCTTTTTTAATAGCGATATTAGCAATCTCTGCTCTTTCAAACAAAATCCATAAATCGACATAACCGACTATTTCCTTTTCTTCATTTTCCATTACCCAAACAGAAGAACATGGATTAAACTTTATTTCGTAAACAAAATGATTGTAATTCCAGGCATCGACAAAACAATCTTCTTCAATTTCTAGTACAGCATCAATATCGCTTTCAAGCATTTCTCTTATCATTTTCTTAAATACTCTTGTGAACTCTTTAAATATACTGGAGTTAAAATATCAATGTTATCAACTTTTTGCCACTTCTGCTTTAACAAAAAGAAGTTTTGGGCAAGATTAGGATAATAACTTTTTTTATCAAACAGATGTAAATCCCCTATTAAAGTAATATTTTCATTTAGCAATTTTCTAATTTCATCATTTGTTAACACCGTATCTTCAACTAATGCTGTCCCACTACTGTATCTGCCAACATAACAGCGATTAGCTCTGGCATCCATCAAAACCAAAGCATTATCAACTCCAGCATATAATTGCAGTGTTGATAAAGTATAGACTGTTTTGCCAACAATGGAACCCAATATCTTAGCTACAGTCAGTCCAATCCTGACTCCAGTATAGGAACCTGGACCAATTGTTACCACAATATCCTTAACTGTTGTTAAAGAGATATCATTTCTTTTTAAAAGATTATCTAATTCAACAATGATGTATTCAGATTGCAGTTTTGGACATTCATCTTGTATATAATCAACTACTTTATTTTCATCCATCAAAACTAACAGTAAAAAATGATGGGAAGTATCTATTCCTATTGTATACATAATTTTTCCAATATCCTTTCATATTTTTTATCATTAGCAGTTATCAATAGCTCTCTGCTATCATCTTCCAAGATATTAATTTCAATATTAATTCTTTCCTTCGGTAATAAATCGCTAATAAAATTACTCCACTCAATTACACAGACACCATCAGCAGCAATATACTCTTCAAATCCTAAATCTTGCTTTAAACCTTCCAAACGATAAGCATCAATGTGATATAAAGGCAAATCTCCTTGATATATTTTCAACAAGGTAAAACTAGGAGAAGTAATATTTTTCTTAATATTTAATCCTTTACCCAATCCTTGAGTAAAAGTTGTCTTTCCAGCTCCTAACTGTCCTGATAAAGTAACTAAAGAACCTGCAAATAAAAACTCAGCTAACTTTTCTGCCAACTGTTTTGTTTCTAGAGCACTTTTGGTTATTACTTTAATAGTTTTCATTACTGTCACCACAATAATTATAATTCAATAGTTTAAATAATCAAATATAAAAAAACCTCAGCTTATTTAAACTAAGGTTTTATAATCATTAAACTTGATAATCCAAAACAATGATTTCATTATCTAGTTCATCGGAAAACTGCAATGTATCAGTAGTTAAATAAATAACCTTTTCAAAATATTTAGTGAAATCATAAACAGTTTTTAATACATCATAACCAAAATCATCAGACTTATAATGCATTGGTATTACTACTTTAGGGTTTGTCGCTTTGACTATTTCGCTGGCTACTTCTGGCCCTATAGTATAATAACCACCAACTGGAATCATTAACACATGACAATCTTTAATCTTTTCAATTTGCTCTTGATTGAGCATACAACCTAAATCACCCAAATGCACGACTTTATAGTAATCTTGAACTGTAATAACATGAATTAGGTTATTTCCTCTTAAAGCCCCTTGTTTTTCATCGTGATAAGAATCTATTGTTTCGATTTCAAAAGGGCTATCGTATTTAGATTCAACAAGTTCTACACAACTAGTACCACAATGATCGCCATGTAAATGTGAGCATAAAACAATATTAGCTTTCTCATCAAGATCTCTAAAACCATTAACTGACCCTTTTTCAAAAGGATCAATAATTAAACTCTGGCTTTCAACTGATATTTTAAAACAAGCATGACCTAACCATTTAATTAACATTGCTACCTCCTATAAATTTCTAATACGATAGAAATATTTATCTACCAATTTTTCATTATGCAAAGCGCAGTCTTCATTCATAAAGGCTAAATGGCCATTATAGTAAACATCTGGTTCAATGCCTTTTTTAACCAGATTTTCAACCATTTGCGTTAAAATAGCATTTTGTAAGAAAATATTAGGAATAGTTGATACACTTCCTACTTTCATAGGAAAGCCTTCAATTTCTACTGCTGCATCGCCAATTATACAACAGTTATCCAATACAACATCTGCCACATCTTTTAGTTTTAATCCATCTTTATGTTTGGTTTTTAAATAATCACTATATTCAACTGCAGTAATGGCAATAACTGGTATTCCCAGTTCTTTAGCTCTAATTGCTGCATCTACTGGAGCGATGTTATTACCACTATTAGAAATTATAATCATACAGTCATTAGGGGTAATGCGATTATAATCAACTATTATTTTTCCTATACCATAGGTATTTTCCACTACATAAGATTTAGTAATCTCGGTATTACCGGTAGCTGAATGCTCTAACAGTGCAGCATAGTTAGCTGGAGATGCAGCGCGCCAAAAGGCATCATCAACTACCAAATGCGAATGACCCGTACCATAACCATAGATTAATCCACCATTTTCTGTAGTTTTAGCTAAAAGCTCAGCTGCCTTGGTTATCGATTCTTTATTAACTTCCATAACTTTAGCTACAACCTGCTTTTCCACTTCAAAATATTTTTCCCAAGCTTTCATATTTGTCCTCCCATTGCTTTATATTACAATTATAAACGTTTTTTACATTTTTTACATTGAAATTAATCATTATTAGTTTTAGAATTAAAAGAGAAAAAAGAAAGAAGGTAAAAGTCAATGGAAGTTGATGAGAGTAATTATTATTTTACAATTTGATGGAATAGAATTAATCATTTACTTTTTTGACTTTTGAAATGTGACTTTTCTTCCATCAAATCTATGGAAGGAGATATTTTATGGCCAATGAAACACGTTTAACAAACCCAGAATATGTAGCAGAGATAATTGATTTACTAAATCAAGATCTTACTAAAAAACAACTGCAAAATCTAATTATTGCTTACCATGCTTCAGATATTGCTGATGCATTGGAAGAATTAGATAAAGATAAAAGGTTGAAAATTTTTGAAGTTGTCGATGATGAACAATTATCAGAAATTTTTGCTTACCTTGAAGATGCTGATATCTATATCAATGAAATTGACCTTCAGTTGGCAGCTCAAATATTATCAGAAATGGACTCTGATGATGCGGTTGATGTTTTAGAAGAAATTGAAGATGAGGAAATTAAAGATCAAATCCTTGAAATGATGGATGAAGAAAGTAGTGAGGATGTCCTACTTATTCAATCTTATGATGAGGATACTATTGGTAGTATGATGACTACTAACTACATCGAAATCCATAAAGACTTATCTATTAAAGATGCGATGCGCGCTTTAACCGCTCAAGCAAAAGACAATGATAATGTATCAACTATCTATGTTGTTGATGAACATGACAAATTTTATGGAGCTATTGATTTAAAGGATTTAATCATTGCTAGAGAAGGTTCACCACTGGAAAATATCATCACTAACAGTTATCCAACCGTTTATGCTGACGCTTTGATATCTCACTTATTAGAAGACTTAAAAGACTATTCAGAAGACTCTTATCCTGTGCTAGATAGAGATGATCATATTATTGGTATTATCACTGCTACAGATATTGTCGAGATGGTTGAAGACGAACTAGTTGATGACTATGCAAAACTTGGGGGATTAACTAGTGAAGAAGATTTAAGTGAATCAATTTTTCAATCAGTGAAAAAAAGAATCCCTTGGCTGATGATTTTGTTAATTTTAGGTTTAGGAATTTCTTCAGTAGTTGGAGTTTTTGAAACTGTTGTTCAAAAAGTTCCTCTGATTATTTGTTTTCAATCCTTAATATTAGGTATGGCCGGTAATGTCGGAACTCAATCATTAGCTGTTACTGTTAGAGTTTTAATGGTTGAAAATTTAACTACTAAAGAAAAATTCATGCATGTCTTAAAAGAAGTTAAAATTGGTCTAACTAATGGACTATTACTGGCTACTTTATCAATCGTTGTAGTTACTGCCTATATTATGCTATTTAAAATTAATGATATTAAATTTTCGCTTTTAATTGGACTATGTGTCGCTTTAGCTTTGATAATAACATTAATAGTTTCATCTTTAATGGGAACCCTTGTTCCTATCACCTTCCATAGCATTAACATTGACCCGGCAGTAGCTTCTGGACCATTAATCACTACTTTAAATGATTTGGTGGCAGTTATTGTCTATTATGGTTTATCGTGGCTATTGATAATTCAAGTATTTAATATGGTGTAAAAAAATTAGGTGATCCCTAATTTTTTTATATTTCACTTGTATCAATTTCAATCAACATTTCATAAGGTTGAATATTTTTCAGTATCTGGTCAATCTTTTCTTTTACCTTTATAAAGATTGGATCAGTTAGCATTTCATTTAACGTTTCATTATCCAAATCTTCATCACCAAATAAACAATATGTTTTTAAATATGGATAATCTCCACCATGAACA
>JAAZKG010000084.1 GCA_012799935.1 Erysipelotrichia bacterium
AACAGTTTTAATCGAAAATATGAGAAGAGAAGGCTATGAATTAGCTATTTCCAAACCACAGGTAATATATAAATACATCGATGGAAAAAGATATGAACCAGTTGAAAAGGTAATCTGTGAAGTTCCAATGCAATATCAGGGGGTCTGCATTTCAAAATTAAGTTTGAGAAATGGTGAAATGATAGACTTGTTGGAAAGAAACAATTATGTAACTATTACTTTAAGGGTTGCTACAAGAGCACTGATAGGATTTAGAAGTGATTTTATTAACTTTACTAGAGGAGAGGGAATACTAATTAGATCATTTGATAGTTATGAACCATATCAAGGTGAAATAAACATCAGAAATAATGGAGTTATGGTTTCTAATGCGACTGGTGTGGCAATGAAGTATTCTATTTATAATCTGCAAGAAAGAGGATCATTCTTTATTGAACCTGCCACAGAAGTTTATGAAGGCATGATAGTTGGTTTTTGTTCAAGAGATATGGATATGACAGTAAACCCCACTAAGAATAAAACCATGACAGCTATTAGAAGTACAGGTCATGATGATGCGATGATATTAACTCCTGCAATTCAATTAACCTTGGAATATGCTTTAGAATTTATCAGCGATGATGAACTTGTTGAAGTCACACCTGATGCTATTCGTTTAAGAAAGAAATATTTAACTGAATCTGAACGAAAAGGAGTATATCGTCAAAATAAAAGATTGGAAAAAGAATGAAAAAAAAGAAGTGAGATTACATCGGATTTTAGTAAAATCACTTCTTTTAATTCGGTAATTAAATATTTTTATCTAAATCTAATTGAGTAATCATAATTTTCTGGTATTAATGGTTCAATTAAATCTTGAATAATTCTGATGGCATTTTGTTGGGCCTTTTGAAATAAACCATCATTAGCAGCTTTAGTTACCATTATCTTAGCTTCATTTAACATGAAATTATTATAATCTGTAATTGTAATGCGATTAAATATTGAATAAGTTTCATCAACAATTTGCATTGTATCGTATTTAACTTCATGAGATAAAACAGTTGCTTTTGGGATTTCAATAAGTACAGTTTTGCCAACTATAGAAACTTTAACTTTTGATAAATCAATTCCTGCTTTAATTACTCCATCGTAAGTGATAAAAAATTTAGTGGTTGTTAAAGGAATTTTCCAACCATAGAAATCTTTATAATTTTCATACTTAGCAAGAGTAGTATAATAGTATTCAATTGTTGAAAGTTCAGCAATTGAATTAACTTTTTCTTCAATAACAGCTATATCAATACTGGTGTTTCCTTCTTTGTTATTGATATATGAAATAGTTGAGAAAACTCCTAAAGAAACAAAAAATAGTGCTAAAACTAAACCAATAATTACTTTTTTCATTTACATCACCTAATATAAATATAAAGGATTTTTTCAAGAAGTCAACCACAATTAGCACACAGACCTTGACAGTGCTAATTTGCCGTGTATAATATATATGAGAGGTGAATTTATGGCTGTCAATTATTATCAAACTATTGTAAATCATATAGAAAAGTTAATTGAAAGCAATGATTTTATAATGGCCAATAAGCTAATTGAAGAAGAATTATCAATGCCATATGTACCTCAAGATGTACTTATGAAATTACAACAGTTACATGACATATGTAAGTTCAATTTAAATGAAGAAAAGAAAAGTGAATTACTTTCACCAGAAGAAGTTTATGAGTATTTAAAACTTGGTAGTGAAAAAGCTTATAAAGCACTAGAAACATTATCAATGGCAAATATCAGAAATTATTTAGCAGTAGTAAAGGAGATATTAGTTGATAATGCTGTTAATAGAGTTCTTAAATCACTATTAATTGAACAACTACAAATTCAACAAATTAGCAATATTATTAATTTTACAATTGATGATCGAGTTTATTCAATTATTCCTTCTCAGATTCCATCTCCATTATCTCAATCTAATTTTGCAGTAATAAGTAAAAATTTAGAGAAGATTATTGAAAGCAATCCATCATTTTTACAACAATGTCAAATGGTATTAATTAATGTCGTTTATGATAATTATCCATTCTTAATAAAAGATGAAGATGTAGATAAAATAACATATAGTGTAATAGCATATGTTTATAAAGCCTATCAAGATGAAGAAGGATTAAAAAAGTTTTTAAAAGAACATCAAATAAATATTGAAATGTTGGATGATTTTACCTTCTAGTTGAAAATAGTTGGTAAAATTTATATAATTAACTTTGTGTCAAAAGGAGAAAGATTATGAAAGCAATATACGAATTAAAAGAAAAAAGTAGCGCTGAGCTAGTAGTTACAATAACAGGAGAAAAGTGGCAAAAAGCGCAAAAGAAAGCCTTTAATAAAATTAAAAATGATACTGAAATTCCAGGCTTTAGAAAGGGAAAAGCACCAGAGGCAAAAGTTAGACAAGTTGTTAG
The DNA here is from genome assembly GCA_012799935.1 of Erysipelotrichia bacterium. Classification (GTDB taxonomy): domain Bacteria; phylum Bacillota_I; class Bacilli_A; order Erysipelotrichales; family Erysipelotrichaceae; genus UBA1783. Next base: position 2,448 of record JAAZKG010000084.1, read on the forward strand.
TGAGCAATCAATCTGGTACGATGCAATTGATTTAATTGCTCAAGAAGCTTTAGAGTTTGGATTAAATGAATATAAAGATATTAAATTGGTCGATAGACCAGCCTTAGATGTTCAAGCTATGACTTCTGATGAAGTAACACTAAAGTTTTTATTAACCATTTATCCAGAAGTTAAACTTGGAGATTATAAAGCTATTGAATATAAACCAGCTAGAGTGTCAGTTACTAAAAAGATGGTTGAAGAAGAAATCACAAGACTACAACAAAGCAATTCGATAGAAGTTTTAAAAGAAGAAGGTGTAGTTGAAAATGGTGATATCGCAGTGATTGATTTTGAAGGTTTCATTGATGGTGAGGCATTTGAAGGTGGAAAAGGAACAGAATATCCATTAGAAATAGGTTCTGGTTCTTTCATTCCAGGTTTTGAAGAACAAATTATTGGAATGGTAACTGGAGAAGAAAAAGATATTGAAGTTACTTTTCCAAAAGAATATGCTGCAGATGTAGCTGGAAAACCAGCAGTATTCAAAGTAAAAGTTGAAGGTATTAAAGTTAAAAAGTTACCTGAACTTGATGATGAATTTGTTGAAGAATTAGACATTGAAAATGTAAAAACTGTTGATGAATTAGAGAAGCATATTAGAAATGATATTCGAGAAAGAAAACTTCAGGAAGCTGAAGAAGAAGCTACAAATGCCTTATTGGATGGTATTTGCGAAGTTTGTGAAGTTGAAATTCCAGAAGCAATGATTAATTCTGAAGTAGAAGATACTTATAAGCAATATGCTCAAAGATTACAATCACAAGGAATTTCAATCGATATGTATTTCCAGATTACTGGAACAAATCAAGATGACTTTAAACTAAACTTAAGAGATGAAGCTGAAAAGAAAGTCAGAGTCAGATTAGTATTAGAAGCAATCGGCACTGACTTGAATATTTCAGCAACTCAGGAAGAATTAGAAGAAGAATATAAGACTATGTCTGAACAATATCAGATGGAAGTTGAACAAATTAAACAGTATATTCCTGCTGAATATTTAGCTGAAGATGTCAAGATGAAAAAGACATTGGAAGCCTTAAAAGGTAAAAAAACTGAATAATTAATAAACATTCCATCAGAAAGGAGTGTATTATGAGTATTTATGCAGATATCTATCAAAATGTAGATTATCCAGTTATATGTACTAGAGGTGTCGTAATTTTTCCTAATCAAGAAGTAGTAATTGATGTAGGAAGAGAAATAAGTATTAAAGCTTTTAAATTAGCTCAAACAAATTCAGATTCTTTACTATGGATTGTTAGCCAAAAAGATATAATGGTTGATAATCCTACAAGTGAGGATATGTATAGATATGGAACTTTATGCCATATTGAAAATGTTAGAAGAGATAGAGGAGCGTATAAAATAAAGTTTAAAGGTCTAGCTAGAGCTAGAGCTAATACTATTACTTTTAATGGTAATGTCTTTATCGCTAACATTAGTGTGGAAGACGATATTAATTCTGATGCGCAGCAACAATTGGTTTTAATTCAAAAAGTTATGGCTGAATTCGAAAGCTTTGCTTCAAATATCAAATCTTTACCAAAAGAAATGATGGCTCAATTTGCTTCTGGCATACCAGCATCATCTGTGGCTGATCAATTTGGTCAGTATTTACCTATGCCTTTAGCAACAAGACAAGAAATGTTAGAAACAATTGATGTCAACCAAAGATTGTTATTATTGCTTAAACAATTTGAATATAATAAACAGATAAAAGAAATTGATGATAAGATTTCTGAAAAAATTAAAGATTCAATTGATGAAAATCAAAGAGAATATTATTTAAGGGAAAGACTTAAAGCAATAAAGGAAGAACTTGGTGAAGGGGTGGGTAAAGGATCTGATAGTGATTCATTATTGGATTATTTCAACAATAATCCTTATCCACAGAATATTAAAGAAAAAGCAGCTGAGGAAATTGCTCGATATGAAATGATGCCAGCAATCTCATCAGAGGCGAGTGTCATCAGAAACTATCTAGATTGGTTACAAAAAGTACCATTCTGGCAAGAAAGTATAGATAATGAAGATATAAACGATATTGCTAGAATTTTAGATGAAGATCATTATGGTATAAAGAAAGTTAAAGAAAGAATTTTAGAGTATATTGCGGTCAAAAACATGACTGGTAGCTTAAAAGCTCCAATACTGTGTTTATATGGTCCACCAGGGGTAGGTAAGACTTCTCTTGGTAAATCAATCGCCAGAGCTCTTAATAGAGAGTTTGTTAAGATTTCTTTGGGTGGTATCAGAGATGAAGCTGAAATTAGAGGACATAGAAGAACCTACTTGGGTTCTATGCCTGGAAGAATTATTCAGGGCATGAAAAGGGCGGGAACAATTAATCCAGTTTTCCTAATTGATGAATTAGATAAAATGGGAATGGATTATAAGGGCGATCCTGCAAGTGCAATGCTTGAGGTTTTAGATCCAGAACAAAATACAATGTTTTCAGATAACTATTTAGAAGAACCATATGATTTAAGCAAAGTAATGTTTATCGCAACTGCCAATAATATCTCAACTATTCCTGCTGCTTTAAGGGATAGATTAGAGATAATTGAAATGTCTTCTTATACTGAAGAAGAAAAATATCATATCGCAAAAAATCATTTAATACCTAAACAACTTGAAACAAATAGTTTAACCAAAGTTCAATTTAAACTAGGAAAAGAAGAAATTATTTATTTAATTAGATTCTATACTAGAGAAGCGGGTGTCAGACAATTAGAAAGAACTATTGCCTCATTATGTAGAAAAACAGTATTATCTATCTCGAAAGGGGAAAGAAAATCAGTCAAAATTTCTAAGAAAATTATTAACACCTGGCTAGGTAAAGAGATTTATGAGTTTGGAAAAAAAGAAAGTAAATCACAAGTTGGAATAGCTACTGGTTTAGCCTATACCCAGTTTGGTGGCGACATTCTTCCAATAGAAGTTACTTCATATCATGGTAAAGGTAATTTAGTTGTAACTGGTAACTTAGGTGAGGTAATGAAAGAAAGTGCCACCATTGCCTATGGTTATGTTAAGGCAAATGCTGATAAACTTGGTATCGAAAAAGATTTCTTTGAAAAAAATGATATGCAAATTCATGTTCCTGAAGGAGCAGTACCAAAGGATGGCCCTTCAGCTGGTATTACTTTAACAACAGCAATTATTTCATCACTTACTAATAAGCCTATCAGCAATGATGTTGCAATGACTGGTGAGATGACACTAAGAGGCAATGTCTTACCAATTGGTGGTCTAAGGGAAAAAACAATGGCGGCTTATAGAAGTAATATTCACAACATTATTCTTCCAGAAAATAACCTAAAGGATTTAGATGAGATTGATGATGAAGTAAAAGAAAATATTAATTTTATCCCTGTTAAAACAATGGAAGATGTCTTAAAACATACAATAAATGCATAAGAGCAAGATTTAAATCTTGTTCTTTTTTGTCAAAATGTCATATACTACAATGCTATAAAGCAAATATTTAACTCTAAAATATATGAAACGAGTTTTTTCCATAAATAATGCCTTTCCTAGTAATGTTAACATTGTTGCCTTTCCTAGTAATGTTAACATAATCTTGATTTTATTCTATCTTTCTTTTATAATCAAAGGTAGCGAAGAAAAGTAAGAGTAGTTTGTATAACTATTTGCAGAGAATACTTGTTTGGTGAAAAAGTATAAAGTTTACAAATGAAGGTCGACTTTGAGCTGAATTGATGAAATTAAGTAGTTAATTCCGTATTACTGCGTTAAAGTATTTGAGAAGTAAATAAGGTGGTACCACGTTAAGCGTCCTTTGTCGACGCTTTTTATTTTAAAAGGAGATTAGTATGTTAGAAAATAAATATGATCACATTAAGGTAGAAGAAAATATTTATGAGGATTGGTTAGAAAAAGGTTATTTTATTGCGGGTGATTTAAGTAAAAAGCCTTATTGTGTTGTCATTCCTCCACCAAATGTTACAGGAAAATTGCACCTTGGTCATTCCTGGGATAACACCTTGCAGGATATTATAACTAGATACAAGAGAATGTGTGGTTTTGACACCTTATATTTAGCAGGTATGGATCATGCAGGAATTGCCACCCAAGCTAAGGTTGAAGAAAGATTAAAACAGCAGGGAATTTCTCGCTATGATTTGGGAAGGGAACAGTTTTTACAGCAAGCATGGAATTGGAAAGAGGAATATGCTGGACATATTCGTAACCAGTGGGCAGCAATGGGACTTGGACTAGATTATTCAAGAGAAAGATTTACTTTAGATGAGAAATTAAGCAAGGCGGTACGAAAATCTTTTGTTACCCTATATAAAGAAGGTTTAATTTATCAAGGTGAAAGGATTATAAACTGGGACCCCCAAGCATTAACTGCTTTAAGCAATATTGAAGTTATTTATAAATCAACCAATAGTAAGATGTATCATTTTTACTATGAAGTAGTTGAAACGGGTGAAAAAATAGCTATTGCCACTACTAGACCTGAAACAATGTTTGCAGATGTTTGTATTGTGGTTCATCCTGATGATGAAAGATATAAAGATATTGTAGGATTACATGTTATTAATCCTGCCAATAAAGAACATTTACCAATAATTACTGATAGTTATATTGATATTGAATTTGGAACAGGTGTTATGAAATGTACTCCTGCTCATGATCCAAATGACTTTATTATCGGCGAAAAATATGGCTTTGAAAAACCAGTATGTATCAATCCTGATGCTACAATGAATGAACTTGCAGGTGAGTATAATGGTTTAGACCGTTACGATTGTCGTGAAAAATTGGTAGAAAGAATCAAGTCGGAAGGGAATTTAGCATTTATTGAAAATATTAAACACAATGTTGGCTATTCTGAAAGAACTGATGTTATTGTTGAGCCATACCTATCTAAACAATGGTTTGTTGATATGAAGCCTTTAGCTTTAGAAGTTTTAAAGTATCAAAAATTGGAAAATGAAAAAATTAATTTTTATCCCGAAAGATTTGAGAAAACATTTATCCAATGGCTAGAAAATATTGAGGATTGGTGTATATCTAGACAACTTTGGTGGGGACATCGTATCCCTGTTTGGTATCATAAAGAAACAGGTCAAATATACTGTGAAATGGAAGATCCAAAAGACAAAGAAAATTATATTCAAGATGAAGATGTTCTAGATACCTGGTTTTCAAGTGCTCTTTGGCCATTTTCGACTTTAGGCTGGCCGGAATATAGTGAAGATTTAAAACGTTTTTATCCAACTGACTGCTTGGTAACCGGTTATGATATTATCTTTTTCTGGGTTGCTAGAATGGCTTTTCAAGCTCGTTATTTGACCAGTAACCGACCTTTTAAAGATGTTTTAATTCATGGTCTAATTAGAGATGAACAGGGTAGAAAGATGTCTAAATCACTTGGCAATGGGGTTGACCCAGAAGATGTCAAAGTTAAATATGGCAGTGATGCTTTAAGATTTTTTCTAACTACAAATTCAACTCCTGGAGCAGATTTAAGATATTCAGATACTAAAGTTGAAGCTAGTTGGAATTTCATTAACAAAATCTGGAACGCAAGTAAATTTGTTCAAATGAATATTGCTGATATGTCTTTAGAAGACATTGAATTATCAAATTTAAATAATGTTGATAATTGGATATTGGATAAATTAAATAAAACGATTAGTTCAGTAAATAGAAATATGGAAAAATACGAATTTGCCCAAGTTGGTAATGAACTTTATAATTTTATTTGGAATGATTATTGTAATTGGTATATTGAATTTTCTAAGTCTTCTTTGAATTCAGAAGATGAAAAAGTAGTAAAAGCAACTAAATCAACGCTATTATTGGTATTAATAGATATATTAAAACTATTACATCCATTTATGCCATTTGTAACGGAAAGAATATATTTATCATTACCACATAAGTGTGAATCTATCTGTATTGCTCAGTGGCCAAAAGTTAGAGAAATTAGTTTACCAAATACTGAAGAAGTTGAAACTATTATTTCTATTGTTACAGCAGTTAGAACTTTAAGAGTCGACTATGATGTTAAACCTTCGTTAGAGTTTGATATAACAATTTACGATGGCAGAGACAGACTTGTTTTGGTTGATAAAGAAATCGCAAATATGCTTTACAAATTATGTAAAGTAAATTGGACCAATACTGAAGGCAATGATTTAGTAGTTAGACCTTTAGAAAATGGCAAATTAGCAGTTGATACTTCGCAAATAATTGATTATGAGGCCGAAAAAGAAAGATTAGAAAAAGAAAAAACAAGACTTGAAAATGAAATAAATCGTTCAAATAAAATGTTAAGTAATAAAAATTTCATTTTGAAGGCTTCAAAGGAAAAAGTGCAAAAAGAAAAAGATAAGCTAGTCAGCTACACCTCACAATACGAAATTATTGTCAAACAGTTAGAAGAAGTTTATACTAAAATATAAGCCAACAAAGAGGTATAGTATGAAAAAGCTATTTAAATTATTATTTGTTTTAATATTATGTGCTGGAATAGCTTTCTTTAGTATTAAACATATAGGAACTAAATATATTACTTCAGGTCAATATGAATATAAGATTAATGATGATGGTACAGCCACTTTGGTTAAATATAACAAACTTTTAGAATCTGAATGTATTGACATACCTTTTTCTATTGATGGTTATACAGTAACTGCTATTGCTTCAAATGCGGTGAATTGTATTAATAGTGAAGAGATAATTATAGCAGATTCAATAACATCTATTCAGAAAAATGCCTTTAAAAACTGTCTACAAGTAAATACTGTAAGCGTACCAGCTCATCTAGTTGATTTAGAAGGTTTTTCTGACTTAATTAACATTAAGGTATTGACAATAACTTATGGGCAAAATGGTTTTATGGTTGATTTTAACACAAATGAAGAAAGAGTTTGGAATGATAGTAGTGAGTCAATTGTTAAAATAATTATTAATGATGATATTAAATACTTATCAAACAATGCATTTAGAGATTTAACAAATTTAGAAATTATTGAATTTTCTGAAACGGTTGAATCAATTGGTGAATATTGTTTTTATAATAGCTATAATTTAAAATCATACTTATTACCACTGTCTTTAAAATCAATAAAGAAAGAAGCTTTTAATGTTGATCAAAATAAGAATACTGAATTAATAGTTTTGATTCCTCAATCAGTCACTTATTTAGCTGAAAACTGTTTAAACAAAAATCATAAATATATTGTTTATGAAAATAGTGAAGCAGTTAAATATGTTAGAAATAATGATTTAGATTACAGTTTGATAGATTTATCTTTTAATAATTTATCAAATACTTTAAAAGTTGGAGAAACAGTTCAGTTAAGCGTAATTGATAGTAATGTTTTATCCGATGAAATTAAGTATTATAGCTCTGATCCAAAGATAGCTGCTATTACTGAAGATGGCATACTTACAGCTAACAGTATCGGAGCTGTTAAAATTACCGTTAAAACTAATAGTGGTGAAAATAGCGCCATTATTGATATAACAGTAAATGATGAAAATGCTTCAGAAGTAAGGTATTTAATATTAGATTTAAAAGATAGGATAGTAATATCACCGCATGATCATGATTGTTTTATTGGAGCTAAAAATTTTATCTTTGATAGCAGTGATGAAGAAGTTGTTAAAGTTGATGAATTTGGTAATATAGATATTATAAAAGCTGGCTCAGCTAAGATTACAATTTCTGCTGAAGGAACAAATGTAATTTACTATATGAGTATTTCAAAACTAATACAAGATATAAAAATAAACAAATCAGTTATCAATCTAAAAAAAGGAAATACATATGATTTAAATGTTTTGGTATATCCTTATGATGCAGCTAATAAAACATTGACATATTATTCAAGTGATCCAAGTATTGCTCAAATCACATCTGAAGGTAAGATAATTGCTAACAAAAATGGAACCGCAATTATTACTGTAAAGACAAATGATGGTTCAGATATAGCAAAAAAGGTGGCCGTAAATGTCAGTAGGACCAATATTAATTGTCAATTTTATCGCTTAGGTTTAATGGTTAATAAACATTTTAGATTGAGAACCACTGTTGATGATAATTCTGTTTTAGTTTATTCTTCTTCAGATGAATTGATTGCTACTGTCGATAGTGCTGGAATAATATATCCTAAAAAAAGTGGTGAATGCTATATTACTATTTCAAATGAAAATTATACTTCTTCAATAACAGTTCCAATACAGGTTCATGAGGGGTTTAGTTATGGACTTGATTTATCTGAATGGAATGGAAGATATATGACTTCGTATAACTTTCAACAGATGAAAGAAGATGGGGTTGACTTTGTATTGTTAAGAGCTGCTTATAGTAACGATTATAAAGACCCAATTTTTGAAAGAAATTATAATGCCGCAAAAGAAGCAGGTTTAGATGTGGGGGCTTATCATTATGTTGTTTCTACAAGTGTTGAAGATGCAATAATAGAAGCAAAATGGATGTTGAAGTGTATAGAAGGTAAAAAATTTGAATATCCCATTGTTATAGACATTGAAACAAGCTCCCAAAAGTATTTGGACACTTATACTTTCAATGCTTTGGTCAATGCATATTGTGATGTTTTAAGTAAAGCAGGTTACTATCCAGCTGTTTACAGTTATTCATCAATGTTAAGGAAATATAATTTTAAATATGATGTATGGGTTGCACATTGGGGTACTAAAGCTCCTTATGTTTATAATGACAACTATACAATTTGGCAATTTACATCAAAAGGAAAAGTTAAAGGTGTCACAAGTACTAATGTAGATATAAACATTTGCTTTGTTGATTATCCTAAAATAATAAAAGATGCACATTTGAATGGATATTAAATGAAAATAGTGTATAATATACTTAGTAATACAATGTTGGACAGGAGATAATATGGCTATTTCATTAAGAGTTACAAAAAAAGAAGAAAAATTATTTAGAGATTATGCAAGATTTCATGGTATTACTGTTTCTGAATTAATTAGAACAGCTGTGTTAGAAAAAATAGAAAATGAAATTGATATTAAAGATTTTGATGAATGTTTACAGATTTACCAGGAAAACAAAAAATTCTATAGTTTGAATGAAATTATTAAAGGAAATAAATAAATGAATTTTCGTGTTTATTTTTCAGAGTTTGCTTATCAACAATTAAATCATTTAGATGACTGTGATAAAGTTATTCTTTTAGGATGGCTTAATAAAAATCTAGAAGGTACAAATGCTCCTAGATTATCAGGAAAACCACTTAAGAATATCTTATTTGGCCATTATAAATTTGTGATTGGTAAGTTTAGATTGTTAATTTTAATTGAAGATAAAAAATTAATTATTTTAAAAATAAATAGTAGCAAATAAAAATGGATAATTTCAAAAAAACCCCAAAAATTGGATAAACCAAGTAGAGGGGTTTTTTATAATACTTCATAATCATCCATTTTTTAATAGTTCTTTTTGTTTTCAGTGCCTTTTAATAATCTACCAATATTATCTTTATGTTTATAAACAATTAGCAACCAAATCATTAATAAAGAAATAGTAACATAATTATCACAAATAAAAGCAGAGAAGACTACGGATAAAAATGTTGCCAATAATGAAGCAAGAGAAACATATTCAGTTACCTTACTGATTAAAAACCATATTGCTACTGGT
>JAAZKG010000009.1 GCA_012799935.1 Erysipelotrichia bacterium
CGATTTTAAAAGTTTTTAATCTCACTGCTGCTAGCACTGGTATTAATGAAACAGAAGCTAAATCTGCAGGATTGGATGTGGATTATGTCATCCTATCACCAATGAGCAATTCGAGTTATTATCCAGGCGGCAAGACAATGACAATGAAGGTAGTTTTTGAAAAAGGTACATATCGACTTCTTGGAGCACAAATAGTTGGCTATGATGGCGTTGATAAAAGAATTGATGTAATTGCAACAGCTATCCATGCTAAATTAAAGGCTACTCAATTAAAGGACTTAGATTTATCTTACGCTCCACCATATTCATCAGCTAAAGATCCAGTTAATATGGCTGGCTTTATGATTGATAATATTTCTAAGGGAATCTTAAAACAATGGTACTTACCAGATGAAAAGAATCTACCTCGTGATGGTAGTGTAACTCTATTAGATACTAGAACAGTTGATGAATATAATGATGGGCATGTTGAAGGTTTTAAAAATATTCCTGTTGATGAGTTAAGAGAACGTATAGATGAAATTGAAAAAAGAAAACCAGTATATGTCATTTGCCAAAGTGGCATTAGAAGTTATGTTGCTTGTCGCATTTTGGAAGGCTATGGCTATGAAGCTTATAATTTCTCAGGAGGTTATAGATTCTATAATGCAGTAACAAGTGATTTTGCCCTAGTTGAAAAGTCTTACGATTGTGGGAAAGATAAATAATAAAAAATTATATTTGACACACTTTAATATAAGAGTGTGTTTTTTTGTTATAAAAGTGATTTTATCACAGAAATAGTTTTTTAAATTATTTATTATAAAACCAGAAAATCATAAGGAGGTAATTATGACTGAAATAAAAAAAGAAAATAAAGATCATGTTATTCAAGAGGGCCTTGCTTGTAATTGTATTATTATGGCAGGAGTATTCAAACTTGTTAATCTTGTTAAAAGATTATTTAACAAATCTGATAATAAAAATGTAGGATGTGATCCGTGTGATAAAAACTGCCCATCAGATGATGACAAGATATAAGTGCATTAAAATGAAAAGCGATATAATTTTTGTATCGCTTTATTTAACTTTAAAACATTTTATATAAGATAAATAACATCAAAGCAATTTATAAAAAAAGTAATATGAAAAATATTAAAAAGAAAATAAAACCCTCTTAAGTTTAAAACAAAGACTTGTAAGAGGGTGTTTTATTATTAATCGACAAGAGAATATAGTTCATCTTCATCAACGATTTCTATCAGACCTCGTGATAACTTAACAATTCCTTCATTTTGGAAATGACGAAGCATTCTTGTAATAACTTCGCGATGTGAACCAAGGTGGTTGGCAATAGTTTCGTGAGTAATTTTGAGTTTGTTGCTTTCTTCGATTTTTGTTTCTTCTATTAAAAATGCTGCAAGACGTTTATCCAAGCTTTTCCACATGATTTGTTCGATTAACCACATGACATCAGTAAAACGCGTGCCCATTATTTCATTAGTAAAATTTGCAACATCTGCAGATTCATCCATGATACTTTTATATATTTCGGAAGGAATTACCCAAAGTTCAGTTTCTTTTTCTGCTTCAACAATTACTTCAAACTCAATGGAGCGCATGATACAATAACCAGAAAACAAACACATGTCATAATCAAACAAACGATAAAGTGTAATTTCTCGTCCTTCCTCAGAAATCATATATGCACGAAGTTGACCTGATTTGACAAGAATAAGTCCAGTACAATTCATTGTTCCACTATGAATAATTGCTCCTTTTTCAACTTTCTGTGTGATTAAAGTGTTGAGAAGTTTGCTTTGTTGACTCGAATTTAATTTATTCCACACTGGAAAAGTAGTTTCAAAAGTCATTGGATATTCCTCCATAATACACAACCAATTATATCTTTTGAAAGGTGTTTATGTCAATTTGTGCCTAGATGTTTGCAAAAAAATTTATAAGAAAACAGCTAGTGCTTATAAAAATAAAGCACTTGAATGTTCTCTTGTTTATAATTTTTTTGTAAAGCATAATCTAATCGACCTGATTGAAAAAGATTAAAATATCTCAAGAATAATAAAAAGTTTTTAGAAAAAAAATAATGGTTCTAAACTACTTGATTTGGTGATTACATCACGGAAAAAACAAGGAAATATGGTATTATAATAACAGAGGAGGCTTTAAAAACCTATGAAACAAATGATATGTTCAATTTGCTCATATGTATATGATGAAGCAAAAGGTATACCAGAAGCAAATATCCCTGCAGGTAGCAAATGGGAAGATCTTCCTTCTGATTGGAAGTGTCCTTGGTGTGGAGCTGGAAAAGAAGCTTTTAGTGAAAAACAAAATGAGGAATCTAAAGAAGATGTTGTTAAGTTTCATGTAGATAAAGAATTATCTGTTATTGAAATGAGTGTTATTTGTTCTAATTTAGCACAAGGATGTGAAAAACAATATTTATATGAAGAGGCAAAATTGTTTTCTAAATTAGCAGATTTTTTCAAGAGTAAAGTTGAACCTATTAAAGAAGGTAATGCAAGCAAACTTTTAGAACTGATTAATAAAGATCTTGAAGATTATTATCCATATGCTAATAAAGTCGCATCTGAAAATTCTGATAGAGGAGCTTTACGTGCTTTGACGTGGAGTGAAAAAGTTACTCGCATGCTTCAATCATTATTAAATCGTTATGTAAAAGAAGGCGAAAAAATGTTAGAGAACACAAATGTGTATGTTTGTACAGTTTGTGGTTTTATTTATGTAGAAGATGATGCTCCTTTGTTGTGTCCTGTTTGTAAGGTTCCTAACTGGAAATTTGAAAAAATGGAAAGGAAAAACTAAAGATGACTGAAAAATATGCAGTAAGAAATCTTAGGCTTTGTACTAAGGATTGCATTTGTTTATATGTCTGTCCTACAGGTGCAACGGATACTGAAAACAGTATTATTGATGTTAGTAAATGCATAGGATGTGGCGAATGTGCAAAAGCTTGTCCTTCAGCAGCAATTTCAATGGTGCCAAAAGTAATGCCACCACAACAACCTAAAGATGAGACTGTTGTTGAGGCAATGCGTGGCCTAGTCCAAAATAAAGCTAAAGCAGAACTTATGGCTTCACAATTATCAGATGTATTAAGTGTTGCTGCTGAAAAATCTAGTCGCTTGATGGCAGAAGACCTTTATCGAGAAGCGGGGTTTATGTTGCCACAAAGCGAAAATACCAGATTATTTCTGGAAAATATCAAAAGTTATCCCGGCATACCATTTGATGTCGTTGATATACTATTAAAAACTATTAATTTTAATGAAAAAATGGAGGAAAATAAAATGGAAAAATGGAAATGTACTGTCTGTGGCTACATTCATGAAGGGCCAATGACACCTGATTTTGTCTGTCCTATTTGTAAAGTTGGACCAGATAAATTCGTAAAATTAGAAGAAAAAGTAGTAGAAAAGAAACCATTTGCAGGTTCAAAAACTGAAAAGAACCTATGGGAAGCTTTCTCTGGCGAATCTCAAGCACGTAATAAATATACTTACTATGCTTCAGTTGCTAAGAAAGCAGGATATGAACAAATCGCAGCTATCTTTTTACAAACAGCTGAAAATGAAAAAGAACATGCGAAATTATGGTTCAAGGCTTTAGGAGCATTAGGTGACACAGCTCAAAACCTTTTAGATGCTGCTGAAGGCGAAAACTATGAGTGGACAGATATGTATGCTCGTATGGCTCGTGAAGCTGATGAAGAAGGTTACCATGAACTTGCAGAACAATTCCGTGGTGTTGCTGCTGTAGAAAAAAATCATGAAGAACGTTATCGTAAATTATTACATAATGTAGAAGTTCAAGAAGTATTTAAGAAAAAAGGTGTAACTGTTTGGGAATGCCGTAACTGTGGACATTTAGAAATGGGTGTTGAGGCATCAGAAGTATGTCCAGTATGTGCACATAAACAGGCATTCTTTGAAGTACGTGCAGAGAATTACTAAGGAGGACAACTAAATGAAAGCAAAATTCTTTATTTGCCGTCATTGCGGTAATCAAATCCAAAAAATCTATGATGCAGGTGTTCCTGTAGTATGTTGTGGCGAGAAGATGGAAGAATTAGTACACAATACTGTTGAAGCAAGTGGAGAAAAACATTTGCCATTTGTCAAAGTAAATAATGGTGTTGTAAATGTTAACGTTGGTAGTGTAGATCATCCAATGATTCCAGAACACTATATTGAATGGATTTATCTAGAAACAGAAAAAGGTGGCCAGATTAAGACATTAACACCAGAAGATGCACCAAAAGCATCATTTTGTCTAGGTGATGATAAAGCCGTTGCAGTTTATGCATACTGTAATTTACATGGCCTATGGAAAACTGAAGTATAATAAAAATCAGTTGCCTGTCTAAAAAACGACAGGCTTTCATTTTGTAAAGAATAAAGAAAACCGTATGATTTTAGTGAAATTATATGGTTTTTTTATTTCGTTACTTTATAAAAGTATCATTTTCCTTCAACAATCCCTATTTATGTCAAAAAAAGTAAATTAAAATAAACAAAATGTAAAATAAAGTAAATTAAATGTAAAATATAGTTGACACAATGTTGACTATATGATACACTAACATTGCCAGGAGGTGTGTTATGAAAAATTTACGCTTGAAAATAGCACGTGTCGAATTAGACATGTCTCAAGAAGATTTAGCTAATGAAGTGGGGGTAACCCGTCAAACTATTGGTGCAATCGAAAATGGAAGTTATAATCCAACATTGAATCTGTGCATTGATATTTGTAAAGCAACAGGGAAAACATTAAATGATTTATTCTGGGAGGAAGAAAAAAATGAAAAAGAATAAGGAAAAAAAGAATTTTAAATTATTAGATGAAAGGCAAAATCAGATAGTGCAAAAAGCATGTGCCAATGGTTATGTTTTTCTAGTAGTTTACTTAATTGGAATAATTCTTTATAAGTTTGCTACGGATGGTGATCCAATTTGGGAGTTAATTGGAGTTCTTGCATCAGCTTTAATTGTTGTTGTTTCGCGTCGTTTAATGGGCGATATTGAACAACCTGTAGATTATTTAAATAGACCATTGCCAACAGGAAGTTCTAAACCTGAAAAGCAAAAGCGTTTCAAAAGTTATTTAATCAATAGTATTATGTTTGGTTTAGGATTTGCTGTAATGGATGTTATCTTGCTATTGTCTGTAGGATATGATTTTCTTGAACATGAAGTGATAAAGGAAATTTTACCTAATGTAAATAATACATTAACTATTGCTTTATCAGCTATCGCTGTTTTTGCTGCAGGATTTATTGTCTCATTTATATTTGAATATTTAATTGGCGAATGCTACGAGGTTAAGCGCTACAACAAAATGATTTCTCAATTAGATAAAGAAGAAAACGAATAACAAAAACATACTTTCAGCTAACAATAAAAGTTACTAAAATTAAATTCTACTTGCTTTAAAATAAACATTTGCTAAATCGCAAGTGAAGTAAAGAAGGTTGTAACGAAATGGTAAATTCACAAGATTTGAATTAATCCTATTAAGAGATTACTGCCTTTTTTTATTGGATTGTCATATTAGTAGGAGATGTTTGTATATATTTAAACTATTTTTGAAATAAAAAAATTTGATTTTAATATAAAAAAGAGAATTTTTTTGCTTGAAATTCTCATCTTTTTTATTAATTGTTCTTATATAATACTAAAATTTACCCGTAGTTTTATAAAATGTTTCTATATTAAACCATGAAATTCTTTTTCGAATACTGTTTTTATATCATTCAAACAACTTATTTTTTGCATGTATTCTGGTTTCAAATCACATTTATATCCAGCACCTGTAGCCCTCTCTGTTGTTGATTCATCTTTTCCTCTATTGTGTAAGTTTATTCGTACACCATTATGGTTTATTTTTTTGTTGTCAAAATCAATATTTTCAATTTTAATGCAGTACATATAAATATCATTAGGTGCTATTCCAAGGAATAACACACCATTATAGTCTCCATCTTTCTTTAATCCTTCATTTTGGAATTTTCCGTTTTTGTCAAGGGAAGCAGTTTTTATTTCAAATTTCATTTTTCCAATTTTTAAATCCCAATCTCCTTGATCCCCGTCATTGTATTCCACTCTTCTAGGATAAAGTCTAGATAATGCCACTAAGTAAAAGCGCTCACCAACACTTCCTCTTTTATCAATTTGAATCCTCCTTATTTTCGAAAACTTTGCTCCTTCCCATTGGTCAATTGTATCTTCAGTGGCTACATCATCTAATAATTCTTTTAAAAATTCCTCAATATTATTCATCATAATATCCTCCTTCTGTAATTTGATTCATTATTAAATCAGTTCTTAAATTCAACGCTCCATTGGTTGAAATAAATGCAACTTTTTCCCAGTTTATCTTTTTATAAAATAATTTCATTAATTTATGTTTTTCTTTTTTAAATACTACACCATAGCCTCTACGATTTGGCAAGGATTCAAAGTTGTCATATGCTTGCATCCCTTTAAAGCAGGTAGATGGCAAGTATACATCACATTTATTCAGCATTTTTTTATTTCTTGTACTAGCTGGTGTTCCACCGTCTGATAAACTATATACTTTTGCATAAGAAACACATGTTTTAATTTCTTTTGTTTCAATTTTTTCAGTATTTACTTTAGTCCATACTTGGAAGATGGTTGCAACATCTACTAAGGTACCATCAGGATATTCATAAGAGTTCCTAGGTAATTTTTCAGTATGTGCTAGTTTATAGCCTTTAACCCTTTTCATTGGGACTCCTTTTCCAGTTGAATTAAAAAGAGGGGGCAATATGAAAGCTACTACATCTGCAAAATCATAGGAGTGATTTATAAATCTTAAAGCTAAATTACCTCTAAGTCCAAAAGGAGGATTGCCTAACACGATATATTTTTTTCCTTTTTCAGGATTGTAGAGCAAGTAATTTGACTCAATTAACTCATCTTTTAATTCACCTTTGGGGTCAATATCTATACCAATTCTTCTTTTTTTAGGAAGCAAAGAATAAAAGTTGCAACACCCAGCACTTGGTTCGATATAAATGTATTCTTTCTCATTGATTTCCAATTTTTTTAAAATTTCTAAAGTTTTTTTGTAACAATATTCAGCTGTTGCCTTGGTAGTGTAAAATTGATCTTTATCTCTATATTCTTCTTTGTTTTCATATTTATTACTTAAAAGTGCATTTAAATCATTATAATAATTGTTGGGAACAGAATTATTTTTTTTCCATCTTCGAACTGTTCCAATATGTAAGTTTAATTTTGTTGCTATATAGTTTAAATCATTATTTTCTAACAATTCGTCAAATAACATTATTGCTTTCATAATTATAATCACCACCACATTGCATCCATTATAACATTTTTAAAAAACTATTTCATTAATTAATAATATTTTAATGATATATTAGCCTATATAAATAGAAAGGTTGTATACTAAAACAAAATAAAAATTCCTGTTTAGAAAGAAATATAAATTTAATTTTATGAGAAAAATTATGAATATTTAAAATAATAAAAACGCTGAATTTCAGCCTTTAATATTTAGACCAATAAATCTCTTCTTCAGTGACAGGAATCCAGATTCCCTTATGACTGGTCCCTTTTTTTATCCACTTACCATTTTTAAATGCTACTAAGGTATTAAGTGGAAATTGTTTCCAGTTTTCGTTTGAGACAGGTTTAGTCGCGATAAATACTCCGTCATCTTTTTCTAAAATATGCAAAGTAGTATCAAAGTTGCAGTGAGCATATAAATATTGTCCATCATAAATAAACAAGTTTACTTTATTTCTATTGTTTTCAGTTATTTTGAAAACTAAATTTTCAATAACTGAGAATTTTTCTTCGAAAGAAGGGCTGTAATTAAATTCATTAATTTTATCAATCAACAATTCAGCAATTCTTTCAGAATCAGTTGAACCTACTTGGATATTTTTATACTCATCTAATATTTTATATTCGTTAATTGTGCCATTATGAGTCAAAACATATTTGTTATTGAATTTATCTTCTTTGGTAAATGGGTGAGTATTTAAATAGTTTACTGAACCAACACTGGCATTACGAATATGAGCGATAAGCTCACCTGTTTCAATGGTTTCTTGTAAACGATGTTTTAAATAAGTAGAATCATTTGCTTTTACTGGTTCTTTTTCCACATTATAGCCAATTGCCAGACCCCAACCATGAGGATGTTTTTCACTATGAGAAAAAAATTCATTTAAATATAAATTAAGTTTTGTTTTTTCTCCAATGTAAGCAAACATTTCACACATAACTCAACCTCCTAATATGTTATCTATTGCTATTTGCATAGCAATAGCGAGTTTACGATGATTAATTTCATCTAAATGAATGTGGTCAATATCATTAGATTTTACAAATTTATTAGGATTTAAAAAGAAACAATTGTATTCGATAGCTATTTTTTCGTAGATAGAAGCCAGTTTTTTAGATTCTTCATTATCTGATTCAACAGCAGAAACAATTAGTATTCTCTTAATGTCATTAAAAATAGTTGAATTGGCACCTGGATATTTTATATCAATATCGATTAAGGAATCAAGAATTTTTCTTAATCCTTGACCACTACCTTTGGCATCGGTAAATTTTAAATCATTGATTCCTAATTGAATGATTAACAAGTCTATGGGTTTAGCTGAAATTAAAGCATAACCTAAACCACTCAAACCGTTTCTATAGGGTTTATAGTCATCAAAAATGGTTGTTCTACCATTTATTCCTTCTTCTACAATCTCATAACCAGTAAGTAATCTTGGCCATCTATTATCATGACGACCACCTTCGCTATTATATCCCCAAGTATTGGAATCGCCATAAATTAATATTCTTTTCATAAAAAATATTATAGCATAAAGATAGAATTAATAAATATAGAGTTGCAAAGTTAGAAGAGACTAACCGCGAAATTAAAAAGTTAATTCCGTTTTTTAAAAAAGCCTTTAAATTATTGAACTTATTTCCGATTAAGTATTTTTAACTGGAAATAAGTTTTTAAATTTAACCTAAAAATGGCAAAAAAACCACTA
>JAAZKG010000085.1 GCA_012799935.1 Erysipelotrichia bacterium
ATCATTCCATTAAATTTTATTAGCAAAACAAAAAAGAATACTTATTTTGAATATAAGTATTCTTTTGATGCTGATATAATTATTTCTCAACCTTATGAAGTAATGGGAATAAATGGCTATACAACACCTCTTGTTTATCGTTACATTGTCAAAACAGAACAGTTTAATCAACAATATTATTATGACAACGACGATTTAGGTGCAGTAGTAGCCAATGGTATTACAACTTTTAAATTATGGGCTCCAACAGCAAATAATGTTATTTTAAGTATTAATGACAAATACTTTAAAATGAACAGAAATGATGGCAGTGGTATCTTTTCTTTGTCTTTCAGTGGTGATTTATCAGGTAGTATTTACAATTATATTGTTTCGGTAAACGGAAATACATATACAACTATTGATCCATATGGAAAAGCTAGTACTGCCAACAGCAAAAATTCAGTTGTAGTTAATATAGAAAAAGAGGAAGTTATTCAACTTGAAAAAACTGCAGATCCAATCATTTATGAGGTAGCCATTAGAGATTATAGTGAAGAAGGTACATTTAATGGTTTAATACCTCATTTGGATTACATCAGCGATTTGGGAATCACCCACATACAGCTGTTGCCGGTAAATGATTTTGGCAGTGTTAATGACCATCACAAAGATATTTACTATAACTGGGGATACGATCCAATTCAATATCAAGCATTAGAAGGAAGCTACTGCTCTGATCCGACCGATCCGTTATTAGTAATAGAAGAATTTAAAAACTTATGTAAAGAAATTCACAATAGAAAGTTGAAAGTTATCCTAGATGTTGTTTTCAACCATCATTATTACGCTATAAGAAGCAGTTTTAACAAAGTAGTTCCTTATTACTATTTCCGATATGATGAAAACAATAAATTTTGCGAAGGTTCATTTTGTGGTGCTGAATTAGACACAAAATTAAAAATGTGCCGTAAGTATATTGTTGATACTTTAATATATTTTGTCAGACAGTTTGATGTTGATGGTTATAGATTTGACTTAATGAGTTTTATTGATGTTGATACAATGCTGGAAATTGAAAACAGTTTAAAAAATTTTAAAGAAGACATTATGTTGTTTGGTGAAGGATGGGTAATGAAAACTGGAGAAAAACAGTTGAAATTAGCCAACTATAGTAACAGTAAACTAATGGAAAATATCGGTTTCTTTAATGATGAATTTAGGGATGTTATTAAAGGAGACTCATTTGAATGCTGTGCTACAGGTTATGGAACTGGTAATGTTTGGCAAGCAAAAAAAGCTATTGAAGTAATGAAGGCAAAAAGATTCTATAAACCTTCTCAATCAATTAACTATGTTGAATGTCATGATGATATGACCTGCTTTGACAAGATTAAACATTGTTGTATCAATGAAGATTTACAGCAATTGGTGAGAAGACAGAAATTATTAATTTCATGCGTTTTATTAGCTAAAGGAGTTAGTTTTTTACATGCTGGTCAAGAATTTTGTCGTAGTAAACAAGGCTTGAAAAATAGTTACAATGCTCCAGATGCCATCAACAAGATAAATCATGAGCAAAAGGAAAAATATCAGGATGTTATTAAGTTCACTAAAGATCTAATAGAAATAAAAAAAGATTATTGTTTTGGTTTAGCAGATGTCAGATACTCTGAAAAAGAGGGAACAATAATTGGTAAATATCAAGATTTAACATTTATTATTAATCCTTCTCAACAAGAATTTGTCTATACTTTTAGAGGGAAAAAACAAGTTATCTTAAATGAAGAAGGAAAGCAAGATTTTGAAATTGAAAAAGAACTAGTTGTTAAAAGTGTTACAACCGTTGTTTTAAGGGAGCTATAAATGATAAATAAAAGTTGGGACGATTTTTTAAATGAGCAGTTTAATCAGGACTATTTTAAAAAGTTGTCCTCTTTTTTAACGCAAGAGTATCTTCATAAAACAATTTATCCACCAAAAGTGGAAGTCTTTTCATCATTTTATTTTACTGATTTAGATAAAGTTAAAGTAGTTATCTTAGGACAAGATCCTTATCATCAAGAAAATCAAGCTTGTGGGTTAGCTTTTGCGGTTAAACCAAATGTAGCTCTACCACCATCATTAATAAATATTTATAAAGAAATTGAAGATGATTTAAATGTAAAGATGTCTAACAATGGCTACTTAGTAAAATGGGCAAAACAAGGAGTAATGTTACTTAATGCAGTTTTAACAGTAGAACAGTCAAGGGCTAACTCTCATCGAGGTAAGGGATGGGAAATATTTACTGATAATGTAATTGCTCATTTAAATAAACAAGATCAACCAATAGTGTTTTTATTATGGGGAAATAATGCCAAAGAAAAAATAAGATTATTAGATAATCCTAAACATTTAGTATTAACCAGTGTTCACCCTTCTCCATTAAGTGCTCATAGAGGTTTTTTGGGTTGTAAACATTTTTCAAAAACTAATGAGTTTTTAGTTAAAAATGGTGTTGAACCAATAGATTGGAAAATGTAAGATGTTCGAGAATATAGAACAGGCAATAGATTGGATTATAAAAAGAAGAAAATGCGAGCATCAATTCTCGGATTTTTATAATTATGTTAAGCAGTTAAATAATCCTCAAAACAAATTAAAATGTCTTCATGTGGGTGGAACTAATGGCAAAGGATCAACAACTAACTATTTAAGAAATATTTTACAAGTTGCTGGTTATAAGGTAGGAAGTTTTACTTCACCTCATTTAGTTACGCATTTAGATAGAATTAGAATTAATGATGAAAATATTGATGAAGAATATTTTTTGAATAAGTGCAATGAAAACTATAAAATATGGCAAGAACATGATTTAACAATGTTTGAAATTGACATGTTAATTTCTATTGATTATTTTTTAGATAGAAATGTTGACTATGTTATTTATGAAGTAGGCTTAGGTGGTAGACTTGATGCTACAAATATTGTTAATCCTCTAATTTCAGTTATTACTAACATTGATTTAGAACATACGCAAATATTAGGTGATACAATTGAGAAAATTGCCCATGAAAAAGCAGGTATTATTAAAGAAAAAACGACAGTAGTTACTTTCGAAAAGAAAAAGGAGGCTTTAACTGTTTTTGAAAAAGTGTGTAATGAAAAGCAGTCAAGGTTAATAACAACTAAAGAAGTAACAAAGTTAACTGATAATAATGGAATTAGTTTTAAATACGATAATGACCAGTATTTTATTCCAACAACGGCAATGTATCAAGTTGATAACGCTGCTTTAGCAATTGAAACAATAAAGCAATTAAATAAAGAAAATGTTTTAAATATTAAAGGTGAAGATATTAAGAAAGGGCTTTTGACTAACTGGGCAGGACGTTTTGAAACAATTAGTAAAAATCCAAAAATAATAATAGATGGAGCCCATAATGTTAGTGGTATAGAGGCGTTAATCTCATCACTAAATGAAAACGAAGAGTATATCTTCATCTTTTCTGCTTTATCAGATAAAAACTATAAACTAATGTTGGAAAAACTTATTAAAAGGGGAGAAGTAATAGTTACTGAATTTGAAAGTGATCGAAAAATGAAGGCCTTAGATTTAGCGCAAGGACAAGATGTTCTGATTTGCCATGATCATTTAATAGCAATAAAATATGCGCTGACAAAAAATAAAACTTTAATTATCACAGGTTCATTGTACTTTATATCTTTAATTAGAAATTACTTTGTTAAATAAAGAATTGTGGTTTATAATGGATATATAAAGATAAACAATCGAGGTTATATAAATAATTAAGAAAGGACATTATTATGAAAACAGAAA
>JAAZKG010000010.1 GCA_012799935.1 Erysipelotrichia bacterium
ATAACAGTTGTTTCTTCATCAATCGCATTATTTTCCATAATCATTCCTCTGCGTTTAGAGAAGTCACCATAAATTGTTCCAACATAATCTGAAGGGATTTGTACTTCTGCTCTGATAATTGGTTCTAACAGTGCTGGTTTAGCTTCTGGCATACCTTTTCTATAAGCTAATCTAGCTGCTGCCTTAAATGCTACTTCTTTTGAGTCAACTGGATGCATTGAACCATCATATAAAGTAGCTTTAACCTGTACCACTTTAAATCCAGCTAAAACACCCTTGTTCATAGCTTCTCTTAATCCTGATTCCACAGCTGGGAAGTAGTTTTTACTTACTGCTCCACCAACAATTTCTTCTTCAAAAACCATTTCATCTTGTTCAGGATTTGGTTCAAATCTAATCCAAACTTCACCGAATTGTCCTGCTCCACCAGATTGTTTCTTATGTCTGCCTTGAGCTTCTGAAGTACCAGTTATTGTTTCACGATACTGAACTGTTGGTTCAGTCAAATCAACTTCAACTCTATATCTTGATTTTAATTTATTGACAATAATGTCAATATGCTGATCACCAAGACCATATAAAACTTGTTCTCTAGTTTCAGTATTGTTAACTAATAACATACTCTTATCTTCACTAGCTAATCTTGATAAACCACTTGATAATCTATCTTCATCATTTCTTGTTTTAGGCCAAATTGCTTTTCCTAACATACCTTGTGGAAAGTCAATCGGTTTGTACTGAATTGGATTAGCCTTTGTTGCTAAGGTATGGTTAACATCAGTATCTTGTAATTTTAAAATTGCACCAATATCACCACATTCTAACTTATCAACTTTTATTTGATTTTTACCTCTAATTAATACTAGGTTACCCATTTTTTCATTTTCAGATTTATTAGAGTTATATATCGCTGTATCAGCAGTTAAGGTTCCACTCATTACTTTTACATATGAAGCTTGAGCAAAATTATCACTAACCAATTTAAATACGAAAGCACTAAAGTCCTCATCGCTTGATGTTTTTACTTCAACACCATTAACATCAGTGATTGTGCCTTTTTCTGAATATGACGGACAGTAATTAATAATTGTATCTAATAAAGTATCCAAACCCACATTTGAAATTGCACTTCCACATAAAATAGGCCTAATGCTACCATCTCTTAAACCGTGAGAAACACCAGCAATCATTTCTTCAGCTGTAAAATCTTCTTCCATTAAGAATTTTTCTGTTAAAGCATCATCAGTCATCGCAACTGCTTCACACAGTTCAAAGTGACCAGTTTCAACTTGATCAACAAAGTTGGCAGGAATTTCTGCATCCTTACCATTAATTGTTGCTTTTCTAGTAATAATATTAACTACACCTGTTGCTTTTCCGCCATCCATAATTGGAAGTACTAGTGGTACAGCTTTGCATCTTCTTTCAAGTTCAGCAACTGTTTTAGTAAAATCAGCATGCTCTTCATCAACTCTAGTGACAAAAAATATTACTGGTAAATCTTTGGCTAATGCTTGTCTGTAGGCTTTCATTGTACCAGACTGTACGCCTTCCCTAGCACTGACAACAATTACTACTGAATCAGCTACTGATAGTGAAGCAACCTGCTCGCCAGCAAAGTCAACATAACCTGGTGTATCAATAAAGTTAATCTTATAATTTTTCCATTCAATCGGTACTAAAGAAGAATAAACTGTCATTCCTCTTTTAATTTCTTCTGTATCATAGTCAATGATACTATTGCCATCAACGGCTTTTCCAAAGCGATCAGTGATTTTATTATTATATAAAATCGACTCTAACACTTCACTTTTCCCAGCACCAGTATGACCCAGTACTGCAACGTTTTTAATAAAATCAGTTGGATATTCTTTCATAATATATTTCTTCCCCCTAAGCTAAAATTTTCTTTATTTCTTCATTACTTCCTTTAGTAATGTAATAATCATAAGCTTTTCTGCCTTCTCTATCTTCGACATTTATATCTGCTTTGTTGCTTACTAACAATTTGATTAATTCCTCAAAACCTGCATAAGCAGCTCTCATTAATGCCGTACATCCCATCTCATCTTGTAAATCAATATTTGCGCCACGTGATAACAGAACATCAATTACTGCAATATTTCCTGTTGAACAAGCTTCCATTAAAGCTGTTCTACCTTTATCATCTTGATCATCAAGATTAGCTTTATACTGCAACAATAATCTCACAATATTTTCAAAGCCATAAAAACTTGCTCGCATTAGAGAATTATTGCCTTTATAGTCTTTAGCATTTACATCTGCTCCAGCAGCAAGTAACATTTGAACTATCTCGTAATGTCCTTTCTGACAAGGTCCCATTATCGCTGTTTTCTCATGATAATCTCTTAAATCAACACTAGCACCACTATCTAAAAGCAGTCTAGTCATTTGGATTCTTCCTCTTTTAGCGCAACGCATCAAGGCTGTTCTTTTTTGTTGGTTTTTTACATTAACATTTACACCTTCTTCAATTGCTTTTTTTACAACATTTATATTATTATCAACCGCTGCATCAAAAAACACTCTTTCTAATTGGTCCATAAGCCTTTTACCTCCTGTTTTCTAATCAATTATTGTAAATAAAAGACGCTTCCATCAAAAAAGCATCTTATTTCTTCCTTTAGAGCTAAAAATCACCACCATATGGTGGCTAGATACTCTGCCAAGTTGTGTGCCCTTAACAGCAAACATTTCATTCATTTTAGCTGATCCCTTCTTATAACTCTATTAGTATTTTACTATTTATTGACCTCTATTACAAGTCATTTCTTGATTATGAAAGAAAAAATAGGTAAAATAGATAAGGTGAGTATGGAGGTTTAATAAATGAAAAATCCTGTGTTAGTAATATTAGCTGCTGGTTTAGGAAGCAGGTATGGTGGATTAAAACAAATTGACACCGTTGGTAATAATGGAGAAAGTATTATTGACTTTTCTATTTATGATGCTTATCAAGCTGGCTTTAGAAAAGTTATCTTAATTATCAGAGAAGAGCATGAAGAATTATTTGAAGAAAATATTGGCGCTAAGGTTAGACCTTTTATGGATGTAGTTTATGCTTATCAAGATGTTAATGATTTACCAGAAGGATTCATTTGCCCAGAAGATAGAACAAAGCCTTGGGGAACAACTCACGCTTTATTGTGCACTAAAAAATATATTGATGGACCATTTATGATTATTAATGCTGATGACTTCTATGGTAAGGAATCATATAAAATCATGTATGATTTCCTAAAAAATGAGGTTAACGACCAACTATTTGGGATGGTTGGCTATCAATTAACTAAAACTTTAACTGATAATGGAGCTGTTACCAGAGCTATCTGCAAAAAAGATGATAAGGGTAACTTAGAGCATATAGAAGAATATCAAAAAATCATTAGAAAAGATGGCGTAGCTTATCAAATTGATAATGGCGAAGAAGTTAAACTTGAGGATGGTATTTGTTCAATGAATTATTGGGGCTTTACACCAGCTGTCTTTCCACTAATGGAAGAAGATTTTATCAACTTCTTAAAAGAGAAACTTGAAGTTGAAAAAAGTGAATTAGTAATCCCAACTTCAGTAGCTCACATCGTTGAAAATAAAAAAGCTGATGTAAAAGTAATGTCTACTACTGCTGAATGGTTTGGTGTTACTTACCCACAAGATAAAGAAGAAGTTCAAAACAAAATCGCTCAATATAAAGAAGACGATATCTATCCATTTGATCTTTGGGCTTAATTATTAAAAACTGAAGCAGACTCTCTCAAGAATCTGCTTTTTATTTATTTAGAAATGAAATATCTATTTTCATCAACAATAATTGTACTATTATAAAACTCCAACATGAAATTAATCATATAATCAATATCATAACTTCCAGCTGTTTCATAAGAAGAATGCATCGCCAACTGAGCCACACCAACATCAATCATATTTATCGGTAAGTTGATAGTTGAAATTGCTGCTTGAGTAGTTCCCCCTTTTGAGTCGTTGATATTAGCAAACAACTGATATGGAACATCAGCTCTATGACACAACTCTTTGGCAATAGCAATCGAAATGGCATCAGAAACATACCTTTGAGCAGCACTTGTTTTAATTACTACTCCCTTATTTAAGTAAGCTTGGTTTGTTGAATCATACATTTCTGGATGATTTGGATGAACACCATGACCATTATCTGCACTTAATAAAAATGAATTGGCTAAAATCGCTTTGATATCACTATTTACATAATAGAAACTAGCAAACACTCTTTCAATTACATCACTTAAAAAATTAGATGCCATGCCCTGCTTTGTCATAGAGCCAATTTCTTCATGGTCAAAGATAGCCAACACATTTAGTGAATTAGTACTATATCCTAACAAAAATGCTTTTAAAGAAGTATAAATACTTTCTAGATTATCCAATTTTCCACCCGAAACAAACTCTTGATTTTCCCCCCAAAGAATAGCCTTTTGACGGTTATAGAAATATAAATCATGAGCTAAAATATCTTTTTTATTTACAAGAAGTTTCTTGCTTAATAAATTGTTAAAATAATCTTCTGTTGGCTCTAATCCCATAATTGGAAATAAATCAACTTTAGTATCCCACTTATAGCCATTATTAGCTTCTCTATTTTGGTGAATAGCAACATTAGGAATTATTGCCACATCTTCTTTAAAATCTAACAAACGACTTACAATGACACCATTTTCTTTAACTGTTACTCTTCCAGCAATTCCTAATGGTTTATCTAGCCAAGTTGATAAAAGAACTCCTCCATAAACTTCAACATTTATTCTGTTATACTTATCATCTTTAATATCCGCTACAGGCTTTACTTTCAAACAAGGAGAATCTGAATGCGAAGCGATAATATTCACTGATTTAACATTAGCTATTTCAGGAATCTTAAAAGCAATCAAAGTGCTTTGATTTCTAACCACATAATAGTAACGATTATTCTCTAATATCCAGGTTGAATTTTCTTTTAGTTTAATAAAACCTGCTTCAATTAACTGTTGCTCAACTTCGCTGACAGCATGATATGTTGAACTACTCTTATTTAAAAAATCTACAAAACCTCTTCTATTAGCCATCTTTTTTTCTCCTTTTACAAATTAGTAAGCCATCTCCTATTTTTATATATTCACTTTCAAAACTAGGATGATTTAACATATATTTTCTAAACTTAGCTAGTTTTTCAACCAGTGGTCTAAGTCTTTTTTTCTTAATAAGATCTGGATTATCAATATAGCCATGGAAATAAACATTATCCACAATGATAATTCCATCTTCTTTTAAATTTTTTAAATATCTTTCGACAAACTCTTGATTATGGGCTTTTGGTCCATCTAAAAACAGTACATCAAATTTATCATTTAAATCATATTCTCTAGCATCAGTAAAAATTGCAGTTATTCTTTCTTCTAAATTAGCAAGTTTTATATTTTCTTTGGCAAGATTATATCTTTCTTCATCAATTTCTAAAGTTATGATTTTTAGCTTTGGATTACTGCTGGCAAAACAAATGCTACTATACCCAATAGCTGTTCCTACCTCTAAAAGAGACTCAATGTTATTATCTTTTAAATAATTAATAACATAGTTTAATCCTTCATCTTCCATAATTGGAATTTTATCTAGCAAAGCTTTTTGTTTAATTGTTTCAATGAGTTCTTTGTTCATAATCATTACCTATTAATAATTATAACAAATCTCTTTGACTTTTAATAAATCTTTTGGGCAAGTTCAAAGTCTTTATTTTCAATATATTTATATAAACCAAAACTTAAGGCTCCATGAATCAAAAAATTTATAAGAAATACCACCATTAAAGGTAAATCTGATAAGAATATTAAAGATAATACTGATGGAATTAGTAACACAAAGTTGTATGCTATATCATAAAAGATTGAAGGATTACTTTTAACAACCTGATATTCGCTGGTAAAGTTGTGTTTTGGATTTTTGCAGTCAATTATAATGCCAAAAAAACTTCGTCCAATGGCAAATATGGCAAAAATAACAAGAGCCAACACTACTGGTAAAATCGGAAATTTAAGCAATATAGATACAAAGACAAACATTATGCAATTTGGAATAAAAGTAAGCAATATGTCTGGCACACATTTATAGATTAACTGTTGATAGAAAGGTATCGGGATATACTTCATAAATAGTGCACCACCACCATCTCGACTTACTGCTGTAATACTGATATAGGTATACATTGACATAAAGATACTTATTAAAACCAAAACTGAAAATGTGACCTGTCCACCTATATCAAAAATGGTTATTTGCGAACTATCATTAGCTAATTTATCAATACCTCCAGCTACCTGACTAAAAGTAAAGGCCATAATTGCTGGCAACATTAAACTTGGTAAAACACATTGGGTAAAATAAACTGGTTTTCTAATCAGGCATTTAAATTCTTTGGCGACATATCTTACAACTAGGCTTCCTTTAACAAAGTCTTTTTTATCAACCTTCTTTTTAGAGTAACTACCAGTACTACTGCTTCCAACCACTCCCTTGAAGTAGATTTTATTGCTAACCAATATCATTACGACATAAGAAACTGCACTTATCAAAATAAGCAGAAACAGCGAAACAAAGGAAGTATTAATCAAAGCTTCACTGGCAAACTTCAAAGTTGGAAAATATGGGTATAGCGATTGTGCCAAACCATTAACTTTATTAAGAACAATCAGTAAATCCTGTTGACTGCTAGCATTATTTGACATAAAAATACTGATTGACATTGTTGTAACCATAACCATAATTATACCGATAGTTTGAAATAGAGACTTATGCTTTGACATATTGACAAACAGCATAACTATCATAATTACTAGAGTTGCCAAAAAAACTGGAACAAATGGAATGACTATCAAAACAACAATCACAAAGATGTAAAACAGAAGTGATGCTTTTGTTAGATAACCGTAAACAATTAACGGAATCAGTCCAAAAAAGACTTCCGAAAAATATGAAAATGTCAGTAAGGTATTTATTTTGCTAGCCACAATTTCAAAAGGCATAAATGGTAAAGGCAACAAATAATCATTATCTTTAGATAAATATAGAACATTAGAACTGGTAATAAAGGTTTCAAATAAACTGCTGACAATATTAATTAGACAAATTAGACTAATAAAGGCTGAATGCTGATTGACAACCATCAAAGTGGTAATAGCGCCATAAGAAAAAGCCCCAGCGATAAAAATTAGATAGCCATAAGCAAACACTAATAAAAGTATGGTAAAAATTTTTCTTTTGCCCACAGTTTGCTTTGCTATTGCAGCACCGATGTTGGTTTTGATTAAAACTCTAGTTAAAGAAAAGATACGTTTAAGCATTTTCTGTAATCTCCAAAAATACTTTTTCTAAACTTCCTTCTTTAGCAAACTGTTCTCTTGCTTCTTCTACTGTTCCAACAAACAATAATTTTCCTTTAGAAATAATGCCAATTCTATCACACATTTTTTCTGCCACTTCTAAAACATGGGTTGAAAAAAAGACCGTTTTCCCTTCATCAGCATGTTCTTTCATCATTTCTTTTAGATCAAAACTGCTCTTTGGATCTAATCCTGTCATTGGCTCATCCAAAATCCAGTTATTAGGATTATGCAATAGTGCACCAATTAAAACTATCTTTTGCCTCATACCATGAGAAAAAGATTCCAATTTATTATTTAAAACATCATATATTTCAAACTTTTTAGTCAAACTTACTATTTTGTTTTCTCTTTCTACTACATCATAAATATCACAAAGAAAATTTAAGTATTCAATCGCCTTTAAAGATAAAAAGATATCTGGATTGTCTGGAACAAAGCCAAATTGTCTTTTCGCTTCCATTGATTGTTTATCAATATCATAACCATCAATTAATATTTCACCCTCATCTGCATCTAAAATACCAGTAATCATTTTTATTGTAGTTGTCTTACCAGCTCCGTTAGGACCTAAAAAGCCAAATATTTCGCCATTATTAATTGTCAAATTTAAACTGTCGACTGATTTTTTTCCTTTTGTATATGATTTAGAGACATTTTTAATTTCTATCATATTTATAACCTCCTAGATTGTGGCCTAATATATTATACGATAAAAAACACTAAATCTAAATTGGAATGGTATATATATTTACTTAAAAATTACATAATATATGGCTAAACATAAAAACCCAGCAAATCTGCTGGGTTTAAGAATTAATCAAATCTTATTGATTATTTTTCTTCCAAGATTTCTCCTGTATTGGCATCAATAACATATTTGTATTGACGGTTGTTTGCTTCAAATTCAACACAATAAACTCGTTTTCCATCTTGAAGAGATAATTCAGACCTGTAATTATTGTATTCTGAAGCATTAGCATGGTTTAAGGCAATTCTTTTAACATTTTTCTGACCGATACAACTTCCATTCCCATAGCTATTATTGCCTTTTCCACCATTTGTGCCATTATTACTACTACCTTGACCATAGTTATTATTACCACTATTTTCATCATCTAAACCTGATGAATTATTGTATCCATATTGATATTTATATTGTTTATTTTCTTGTTCACACTCTAAGATAGTACCACTGGTTCCATTAACCATAACTACATATTCAATATTGTTATAAACAAATTTAATTACATAAACAATATTACGATGGCGATAATCAATTTCAATATTATAATCTGAAATTTCAGTTTCTTTGGCTCCTACACTGCTTAAAGCAATTTCCTTGGCTTTTTCTTCGCCAATATAATCTTTTTGACTTGCTTGCCCCATTCTCTTTATTCCTAAAAGAGCATTTTCAGGATTTCCTAACAATAAATTTAATTGAGTAACATTTAGTTTTGCTAACTCTTCAATATTGTAAGTTTCATCTAAAGCAATTAATTCGGTAATTAGTTGTGCTCGCCCTATTGAAATGCCATATGTTTCAGCCAGTTTTACTAAATCTGGATTGTCTTTTAAATTTTGACAGACAACTGATCCATCAAAATTATCTTCAACTAAAATATCATTAATCATTTTCATTAGACTGTCAGTGATATCTTCATCATCAACAGTCACTAAGATAGAGTTGGCATTTTCATTTAGAAATCCATGTTTTAGCAGTGATTCAATCAAAACCTTTAATGCTGCTTCAACTTGATAGCCTTCTAAATCTAAATCTTCAACCACACTAATTCCTTCTTCATTCTTTCCAATTATTTCAATAATCTTGTCATTTTCATCTAAAGTAATTTCAATTGAAGGATTAATATCCAAAGAAATTGTTGCTGCCACAACAGGTGTTGCTGGCTTATTTACAATAACTGTCACAAATAATAGACAGCTCATTGCAAATATTAATGCTGGCTTCCAAGAAAAACTTCTTGTTTTTTCTTTTTTTGTTTGATATGCCTTTTTTCTTGCATCTAGAATAATCTGTTCAGAAATATCTGGGGTAATCTTTTGAACGATTTTATTTATTTTTTCTTTTATTTTTTCTGGTGTCATTTTTTATTCCTCCTGTTTCACAATTTGTTGTAGTTTTTTTATCGCCCGATTATGTCTTGACAGAACCGTTGATAAAGGCAACTTTAATATTTGAGCAATCTCCTTAAATTTATAACCGGTTAGAGAATGCAACATAATAACTTGTCTTTCTTTATCATCTAGTTGATTTAAACATTGATTTAAAAATTCCCTATCAACTGCACTTACATCTTCTTCATGTGCTTGTAGTATCCATTGCTCTTCAGTAAGATTTGCCTGTTTTCTGTTTTCTCTTAAACTTTGTAAACAAGTATTTCTAGTTATAGTAAGCATCCAAGCTAGCGGTTTTGACTTTGAAACATATGTTTTCGCTGCTTCAATGATTTTTATATAACTATCATGTAAACAATCTTGAGCTGTATACTCATTTTTAACAATTGACAAAGAAAAACCATACAAGATATGACTTGTTAATTCATACAGTTTTCTAAATCCATCCATGTCATCTGAAGCTATTTCTTCAAGACATTCATCTAATAGGACATCATCAATGCTTTGTTTACAAAAATCAGTCATTTTACTATTCCTTTCACTTATATAATGTTTAAACAGGAGTTTTTATCGCAATTATATCAAAAAAGATTTCTTTTTTTAGAAATCTCTATTTTATCAATTCAATACTGTATCCAGTTTCAAATACTTCATTGGGTTTTAAAGACATCATTCCTTCTCTATCTTTAAAACCTACTTCTACCTTTTCTAAATCACCATGACCATACCAAGGTTCTAAACAAATAAACATTGCTTCATCATCACTTGTCCAAATGGCAAAATAAGGGAAACCTTCAATTCCCATTTTAACTGTGTAATCTTTTAAAACAAGTTTAACATATTTACTTTCTAATCCCTTATAGATGATTGTTTGATATTTTTTAACATCTTCATAAGATAGCTGCCATTTATCTAGCATGACATCTTTTTCATATAATGACCCATCATTAAAAACAATTTGTTTAACAACTTCTTTCTTTTCATATTTCAAATAGCTATCTTCAAAGTTTAAGACATTAAAACCTGGATGTAAACCAAAGGTAAATGGCATTTCTTTTTCACTATCATTTCTAAT
Source organism: Erysipelotrichia bacterium (assembly GCA_012799935.1). Lineage (GTDB taxonomy): Bacteria > Bacillota_I > Bacilli_A > Erysipelotrichales > Erysipelotrichaceae > UBA1783. Next base: position 10,618 of record JAAZKG010000010.1, read on the forward strand.
ACGATAATCAATATTAACTTTATTTTTATCTAAAAAATATTTAATTTGGTAAGTAAACTGAAATGGATAACGACTTAAAGTATCCTCATTTTCTTTTAACTCCATAATGATTTCATTATCATTGCATTTAATACAAACTAAATTGTTATCTCTGATAAAACCATGGTTGTTCATTGAATATGTCTTGCCATCTATTTGATATGATTTACTATAGGTATTACCAACTATTGGAAAAAGCGTTGGATTTTTCCCTTTCCAATGATTTGGATCGCCTTGCCACATAACTTCTTTTCCATCAAATAATAGACTTTGGATTTCGCCACCTTTTTCAATAACTTCTAACTGAATAAAATCATTTTTTATTTTCATATCTTTTTCCCCTTTATGGTGCCGCTTGCAAGACTTGAACTTGCGACCTACACATTACGAATGAGTTGCTCTACCAACTGAGCTAAAACGGCTTTTTTATTTATTAAATAATAACACAATCTATTATTATTCTAACAACAAACAAAAAGAAAAAGCTTCTAACAAGCTTCTTCTTTAATAATTTCAAATTATTTTATTTCCCAAACAAAAGTAGCCGTATCACTGGCATTAATATCATCTGGAACAATTTCAATATTGCTTTCTCTTTCTACTGATAGAACCTTATATTCAATATCATAACTTGTATCAGAGTAAATATTTAATTGTCCCCAGTTATAATCAATCTTTTTCAACTCACCTAATTTGACATTAGCTGCCTTACAGAGAGTTTTTGCTTTTCTTTTAGCATTTTTTGTTGCTGAAACTAATAACTCTTCATTGACTGCATCAGGATCTTTAACAGTAAATCTTATCGACAAATTAGGTTTTGAAATGCATTTTGAAATAGCAGAAAGGGTTTTAGCTAGTTTCTCCATATCGAAATCAAAGGATACTTTCAGATCATGCATTACTAAATAACCAGCAAATATCTGCTTATAATTATCTTCTGAGTCTCTTTTGCTTTCATAATTTGTTCTGACATTAAAGTTTGTTGTTTTCAAGTCTTCTTTTTCAAACCCAATATCACTTAATGTTTTATTAAGACGATCCATCTGCTCATTAGCAATATTCATCGCTTTTTCATATTCTTTGTCTTTAGATTCTAAAGCTAAGGAAACTACCACATAATCTGGTTTTACAGAAACTTTTCCCACTCCTTTTACTGTAATTGTTTTTGTCACAATAATTCCTCCTAACATATATTTTTTCTAACAGAATGTTTTATTTAAATATTTATTACCTCAATTACAATTCATTGTAAGTTACAAATCTTATATATTATCATTAATTTTCACCTTATTTTTCTTCTCAAAAAATAAGGGTAGATGTAATCATTATAACAAACTTTAAATCAAAACTGAAAGGAAAAGAAGAAAAAAATTACATTTTTTTTATAAAAATAAATATCTAAAAAATATGTTGTTTTTTGCTTGACTTTAATCATTTTTAAATGTTATAGTCTCTTTTTAAAAGGAGAATATACATGATGGAAAAGTTTTTTCAGCTAAAAGAGAATGGCACAACTGTTCTCACTGAAATAGCAGCTGGTTTAACTACTTTTGCTGCTATGGCCTACATTATCGCTCTTAACCCTATTATTCTTTCTGGGTTAGATGGTGGTAGTGGAGCGGTTTACATTGCGACAATTTTATCGAGTGCTATCTGTACTATTTTAATGGGTCTTATCGCTAATGTTCCTTATGCCACTGCCCCTGGTTTGGGTCTTAACTCCCTGGCAGCTGGTTTATTATCAAGCTCTTTGGGCTTTAGTCCAGCAGCTATCCTAGCAATTGTTTTAATTTCAGGTTTAATTAATGTTTTAATCACTGTTACAAGCATTAGAAAACACATTATTAAATCTATCCCAGTATTTTTACAAAATGCTATTGCTGAGGTATTGGCATCTTTATCTTTTATATCGGCATTGTAAACATTGGACTTGTTAATTTTTCTATTGGCATTCCAATGATTAACACAGCAATGGATGTAAAAGTATTAGCAGTCTTCTTAGCTGGATTAGCTACAACAATCTTTTTACTGATTAAAAAGGTTCCTGGAGCTATCTTAATTGGTGTGGTTGTTTCTACAATTGTGGGAATTCCATTAAACATTACCACCATGGGTGGAACTTATAACATTGTTGAAGCATTTACAGCTTATAAAGGCTGGTTTGGCCTTGCCCTAACTCAAGGTTTAAAAGAGTTATTGGCTAATCCTGCTGGGTTTGTTTCTGTTTCAGTAATTATTTTATCTTTCTCTATTTCAGACAATTTTGATACTATTGGTACATTTGTAGGTACAGGAAGAACTACTGGTATCTTTACTGATGAAGATATTGAAAAAATGGAAACTGGTCATGGGTTCAGCTCTAAGATGGACAAAGCTTTATTTGCTGATGCTATCGCAACTCCTATCGGTGCTATTTTAGGAACATCACCTACTACAACTTATGTAGAATCGGCAGCAGGTATTGGAGCTGGTGGAAAAACAGGTTTAGTTTCAATTGTTGTTGGAGTATGTTTCTTATTAAGCTTACCACTAGCTTCACTTGTCAGTGCTATCCCTTCAGCAGCTACTGCTCCAGCATTAATTATTGTTGGAGTAATGATGTTATCAGCATTTAAAGAAATTGATTGGGCTAATTTAGATCAAGCTCTTCCAGCAATGGGTGCAGGATGCTTTATGGCTTTAAGTTATGGCATCACAAATGGCGTAATGGTTGGTTTCTTCCTATATACATTTGTTGAAATCTGCAAAGGAAACCTATTAAAATTACATCCAATTATCTTGGTTAGTGACATCTTGTTTGTTATTAACTTGTGGTTATCTTAATAACTTTGTTATGAATATAAAAAGCCCTCTTTTCAGAGGGCTTCATAATTTAATAGACCTAATTAATACATCTTTTAAAGAAAGGATTTATATAACTTGCTTAGAGGTTTCTTATCCTTTTTTTATTCTAAAAATTTCAACACTATCTTTCTTATATCATTTATTATAACTATATAATCTTAACTCTATTCAAAATCTATTCGATTAATAGACATTTTCAATACTTTATCGCAAATACTAGCAAGCAAGCGATGTAGAAAATGAATGCCTGAACTCTTCATATCATAATAACCCAGCATATATCCTTTGGAGCTGATTTTTATTTTTTTAGACCAATTTAAATCTTTTAATGGATTATTTACATAAAAATACCCCTCTACATCCTTAATATCCATGTTTTTTAGTGCCGTTTTCATCATAAGTTTTAATCCTAACTTTCCAACAGCATCAAACACCAAACATCCTTTAGTGTATCTTTTTGAAAGTTCTAACATCAAGGATTTTACTTCTTCTTTTTTAAAATAGTGAAAAACTCCTGCAGCAAAGAAAATAACCCCGTTAGAACCATCAACTTTATCCATCCATGAATAATTTTTTAGGTCACAGGAAATATTAACTTCTCTTTCATTAGGACAAATCAAGCGATTACGAATAGAAATAACTTCTAAAAAATCAATATTAATAATTTTGCACAAGCCATTATCACAAGTTTTTCCTGTTTCATCTAAACCACAACCCAAATTAACAATAGTTGCATTAGGAAATTTGTCTAAATAGTTTTTAATTTCCCACACCATGCCTAATTGACGCATAGCAGCTTCAAGAGCACCAAATTCATACAAGAAAGTGTTTTTCTTTTTTTCTAATTCTGAAAAATCATAATCCAATTTTTCACATAATTTCTTTGCGAAAACATCCTGATAAAGATTTGGAAATTTTTCAGAACACATTTTTCTTCCGTATAGAGGAATAATTAATGTTTCTTGAACAGTATTTTTTTCTATCTTAACCTTTTCCATACTCAAACCTATCTTTCTATTTTAAGTAACCATTTTATAACTAGACGAAAACTTTTTGCCAGTTTTCTTCAGCTTTTTTTAACATCATCAATAATCCTGCTATCGTCCATATATTGCCTAAAGTTAAAGAACCAACCATTATCGCATTAACTATTGCATGATTGCCTAACAATTTTATAAAACTAAAGATTAATGTCCCAACTGGCAATGAAAATATCCAACACCAACGAGGATAGGGACTTAATCCAGTAGAAATAACTTTTAAATGAGCATAAGTTTCAGTAATCAAAAAAGCGAAAAAAGGAATATATAAAGGTAACGAAAAATAGCAAGCAAACTTTATTGAAGCTGCTAAGGCGGTATTTGGACTAACTACTGTCATATATTTATAAAAAAAAGCAGTAGCCACAGAAGACATATGAACACCAGGACCTCCTAAAATCAGACAGCCAAAAAGGCCGTTCCTATATAGTTTGCTATATTTTTGGGAAAATGGCTTAATAAGTTGATAAACTCCAAAATGAGCAATGGTAGAAACAGGAGCACCAATTAAACCCAAAATAGCTGACCAAAAAAGCCTAATGTCAGATACCTTAAGATAGTGAGAAATAAAACCCTCTATCCCTATTAAGTATTCATTTCTGATACCCCAACCAATAATCATATCACCTGCAAGATTTATAAGTGCTCCTAGCAAACCTATTTTCATTAAAAGACTAATTTTATTCCAATCGATATCTTTCTTAAGTGCAATTTTCTCTTTCATGCTCTACATCCTCAAATCTTTTTAACTTTTCACCAACTCTATTATTTACGACTTAACTTTTTTATAACTTCCGGCAATCTTTAAGCTTCATTCATATTAGTTAGTGTTGACTAACTAATATTTTAGCACAATATTTTCCTTTGTGGTCTTTTTTTAAAAAACTTATTAAAATTATATTCATTATCTTATCTATAATCTATTATTCATTATAAATTTGTGATTGTCTTAATTGCTTATCATAAATTAAAAGCCCTCTTAAATTAAGAGGGTTTTTAATTGGTAGGATTAATATAAAGAAGAAAAATCAAATATTACACATTTATTTTTTCTCTTCAATTGAATCTAAACTGCTAAAAGCAGCACCCAAAGCTACTCCTAAACACATTCCAACAGGAATCCATAAACCGATATTGTTTGCTAATAAACCAATTGCGGCACCAATAGCCAAACCAAATGATATTCCGCTACCAACATTATTAGCCAATTTCGAATTTTTTGATTTCTTTTCGTTTTCCATAAAGTTCTCCTTTATACTTTTCTATTTATAGACATCTTTTCTTTTTAATCACTAACAAATAAATAATTTTATTCTTTTATTAACATATATTCTAAATAAATTGTAATACAGTTATTATATTAACTAAAGTAAATTAAAGGTAAAATCTATGAAAAAATCCAATGATTTTATTAACGAAATTAATTTTTTTAAGTTTTATTTCAATTTTATTAATATTTGTATTAATATTATTGATTTATATATTGACTTTTTTAATTGTTTGTTTTATATTGTTGACAACGAGGTGATTTGTATGAAGAAAAGATTATTAGGCACATGTCCTATTTGCGATAACAAACTTGTTATTAGCGAATTACATTGCTCTAATTGTAAAACAAATATTCAAGGAGAGTTTCCCTTAAGCAAATTTGACTACTTGTCAAGTGAAGAACAGGACTTTGTACTGGTGTTTTTAAAAAATGCTGGAAATATTAAACAAATTGAAAAAGAATTGAATATTTCCTATCCAACAGTAAGGAAAATGTTAGATTCCGTTATTCAAAATTTAGGTTTTGAACAAACATCTATTTCTAATCCTCTAACAAGAAGCGAAGTATTAGAAATGTTAAAAAATGATGAAATAAGCTTTGAAGATGCAGAACAAATGCTAAAGGAGATAAAATAATGTTTGAAGAATTTATTGCAGAATTAACTAAAAAAGCCCAAGAAAATAATGTTAATGTTGATGAACTAATTAAAACCTATCAAAATCATTATCAACTAGGTTTAGAAGCCGGTTTAAGTGAAGAAGAAATAGTCGCAAGATTTGGCAGTATTGATGAAATTTTTGGTTTAAAACAGCAAAAAACTGTCAATCATTTTAAACTTTTTAAAGTAGCACTACTTCATGGTGGTGACTTAACTTTTAAAACTAGTCCAGATGACAGCATTCATATCGATATCGAAAAAAATGCCATTGATTACTACAATACTATTATTAGTGATGATGAGTTGATAATTGAACCGTTACAAAAAGAAATAAAGTTTTTCAAACGAGTTAGCGGAGATATAACAATTTATTTTCCTGAAACAACAAGTTTTAAAAAGGTTGAATTAAAAAGTATCACCTCTGATATTAATGCCAAAGATTTTGGATTTGTCTGTGAAGATTTTTCCTTAAGTAGCACCAGCAGTGATTGTGATTTTATTTACATCAAAGCTGATTTAGCAAAATTTGCCACCGTCAGTGGTGATATTAATATTGCTAATTTGTTTGCTGCAACCTGCTCAATAGCTACCGTTAGTGGTGATTTTAAAACAAGTAGAGGTGCTATTTCTAAACTTAATGCTTCTACTGTAAGTGGTGATATCTCAATTAATGGCAAAGTTGAAAAAGTTAAATCTTCTTCTATTTCTGGAGATATAACAATTAATAATGTCTATGAAAAAACTTCCTTCAATGATTTGGTTGAAGAAGGTTTTAAAAACTTTTTTAATAAATAATTATTATAAAAATTTAATTTAACTACTTTAGATCAAAATTATCAGCATTGTACCAATAAAAACCATTCTCTAAACAATAGTCATCTATTTCTTTTGAAAGATTACGGTTTGCTCCATATTCTAACAGATATACAGTCAAACCGTTTTCTTTTACTTTTTTAAGATATTCTTTAAAATATTCTGTTTCATCTTCACTTTGAGTATAAAAACTTTGATTATCAAAATCTATCGCAGTAAATACTGTTTCTTGATTTATTCCATCAAATAAAGAAAGAGCTATTTTATCTTTTATACACCTTGTAACAAAGATATCTCCGCCATTTATTATTAAAGGAACATTATATTTTTTTAAACCTTTCAAAATAGCACAAAGTCCCTGATAAACTTCTTCTGTAGGATAGTTATAATAAACATCAGTATTATCCAAAAAGAAACCATCAATACCTAAATCAAGATATTGTTTTGCTAACTCTTCAATAATAAAACTTTGCCAATTTATAGCAGAAACATCTACCCATTGTTCATCTGGCCAATTTTGATAAACACCTAAAAATATCTCTTTAAATCTAGCATAATATTCTCGATATTCTTCAACTGATCCAATATTTAAATAACCATAAACTGTCTTTCCATCAATGTGTAGATTTTCAATAGTCGTGATTGTAAACTCTGATGGTTCAATTACCACAAGCTGATATAATTTCAGTTTTTCAACCTCATCTTCATTTATACCTAAAAATACTCCATAATTGAAAGTAGACTTATTTGTACATCCATAAACAAACAAAAAAAGAAACAAAACAAGTAAAAATTTTCTTTTTGTGTTTCTGTGTTTATCTATTAATAACGTTAATCTTTTTTTAAAGCTCACTTTGTTTCTCCAATATTACATAGCGCTAATTTATTAACTTTTCATCAATATAAATTAATTATATTACAATTATCTTTCAAAAGAAAAACCACTTTCTGTGGTTATATAACAAATGGCGTCCACGAAGGGATTCGAACCCCTGACCGTCCGCTTAGAAGGCGGATGCTCTATCCAGCTGAGCTACGTGGACAACTTGCTTACATATAATATCATTATCATTTGTAAAATGCAACCAAGTGAATTTACCAAATTTAACATCAAGTGAATTTACCAAATTTAACATCTTATTCTGTCTTTATCAGTTGGTCAAAAGCAATTTTTTTACACAAAAAAGTTTTTCAATTTAAAATCAGTTTGCCCTTTTCCATTCCTTATAATCTTGAGACCAGTCTTTTTCAGAACATTGTTTAATATCTTTTTCAAGCTTATCATAATCAACCATCTTTTTGCCAAAATCACAGTTCAAGCTAAAAGATCCAGTTTTATTTTCGTAATTTACCTGCAATGCAGTACAATTAATATCAATATATTCGACAAGCTCTTTTAAAATTTTAATCATTCTTTCCTTACTTTCAGCAATACTGATATTTACCTTTTCTCTAATATTTATGACATATAATTTAACATATGTCTTACTCATATCATTAGCATCAATTTTTATCCAAACATATAAAACCTCTGGATATTCAATTGTATCTGTCGATGATTCAGTCACAAATGATAAATATTTTTCATTAATCTGTGATAAAATCTGATTGTTGTAATTTTCATAAAAAAGCGTATTCTCATTTAAATAATATATCAACAAATTCCCTTTTTTATCATAGGTAGTATAGTGATTATTCAAAGCATCATAATAAGACTTTACTTTTTCACCAGTATATTTACTCAGTTTTGCATCAGCAATATATTTACCAACAATTGGCAAATAATCAAAAAAAGAATACATCAATATAATAATTAATAAGAATATTACAATTAACAGCATTTTCCAGTTTTTCTTTTTGCCTTGTTTTTTAGCTACACTTTGCATCTTTTTCCTCTATACCTTTATCAAACAATATAACCTACTAATTCACATTATAAACTAGACTTTAAACGATTTTATCGTTTCTTAAATTAATTAGATTTTATTATGAAAAAAACTAAAAATCAATTTTTATCATTTTTCGCTTTTTTAATGGTTGAATTTAGTATA
>JAAZKG010000086.1 GCA_012799935.1 Erysipelotrichia bacterium
CTCCCTGTCACGGAGGAGATCGCGAGTTCGATCCTCGTCTGGACCGCCATCTTGCAGGTGTAGTTCAATGGTAGAACGCGACCTTGCCAAGGTCGACACGGGGGTTCGATTCCCCTCACTTGCTCCATTAAAAACAATAATGCTGAAAAGCATTTTTTTATTTTATTGATAAATATTCACCAATGTCTTTTCCAAGTTCAGAGGCAAACTTTTTATCTCCTTCAATTTCTTTTGTCTCACTAAGAAAAATCCCTAAATAATAAAAATTCTCAGCAATTTCTAAAACGCCCACATCATGATTTAAATAATCTAATTCACCTGTTTTATGATAAAAACGGGCTTTTTTATTAAAATGCTTGTTTAATTGATCTTTGCTTTCTTGTTTTAAAAGAATCTCTTTAGCAAGTTCGATTAATTTATCATTCAATATTTCATTAGAAAATATTTTTCTAAATATTTCATACATATCCTTTTGGGTAGTTAAATTATCTATTCCTTTTTTCAAAGAATCAAAATCCAGCATCTTTCTATTTAAAACTGTCTTCTTTAACTTTAACTCAACTTTAATATATTCATTAATTCTTTCTTTAGTTAATAAATCAATCAAAATATTAGTTGCAGTATTATCTGACTTTGTTATCATTTTTTCAACAAGATCATATAAACAATATTTTTTCGCTTCTTTAAAACATTCCGTATCTTCTAAAATGTCTTCTTTTTTTACATAAATATAGTCATTTAAACTTAGCTTATTACTATTAACTTCTTCCAGTACAGCCAACATTATTGGTACTTTTATGATTGAAGCGCTAGAAAAAACTTGATCAATTTCATAAGAAATTATTGGTTCATAATTAAATGCAGAAAAAAGAACTGAGATATTTGCTTCTTTGTGTTCAATTTTTCTTTTTAAATGATTTATTAACTTTTCCTTATTATTCATAAACTTATTATACTAAACTAGTCATCCTTATTCATTTGTTTTATTTAATTAAAACTAATATTAAGATATAATGTAAATAGTAGATAGGAGAATATAATATGAGAAAAGCTCTAAAAGTTGCTTTAGAAAAAGATCAAATAATAACCAAAAATAAGTATGATATTATTGATGCTTATGAAATACATCTATATGGTGATGAAAGGGACAACTTCGACTTATATCCTTTATTAAGTAAACCTGTCCTAGCTGTTCACTATCCACTAAAAAGATGCGATATTGTACAAGTCGCCAAAGAAAGAAACACTGAATACTTTAAAAAAGTAATTGATTTTTGTAAGAAAATAAATGTTGGACTGATAATACATGCTGACAGTCATTCTTTTGATGTCTTTAATAACCCTGATGTAGAAGCTTTCTGTAAAATTATTAAAAAGAAGAAAATTGTTTTGCATGTTGAAAACTGTTATCTTCATATTGGAGCTAAAGAAGGATTGCATATCACTAAATATTTAAAAAATAGAATAGGTGATAAATATGTTTATCCACTATTAGATACCTGTCATTTAATGATGAGTTCAATGTCATTTAAATATGAAGAAGAATCTTTTTTTCAAACAATGGATAACTATAAAAGCAGATGCTTTATTATGCATTTAAATGACAGCATAGGCTCTGGGGAAAAAGAAACTGGTGGGATACATGGAACTAACTTTTCCAGAAATCTCTATCTTTTAAATAATATTTTATGGAAAATATATAACTATGAAAAAGAAGGTTACAATGTTGACTGTGTTTTAGAAATAAATGAGGAAGATTATGTAAATGTTCCTGATGCTATTGAATTAGCCAAAAATATTGATATCTTTTGGAATGATTACATTCTGCAAGAAAAATATCTTGATTAATTAAAAGCAAATGATAAAAAACCAACAATTTATTTGTTGGTTTTTA
>JAAZKG010000087.1 GCA_012799935.1 Erysipelotrichia bacterium
ACAAGTGATGATATTATGGCTGAATCTTGGGAGTTATCAATTCATCAAGATGGTTTTTCTGTTGTTGATAGTGGAAAGTATAAAGGACAAAGCTTAAAAGAATATTTAGAAAATAATAATGTTTTAGGGAATAGAAATGAGCTCAACATTATGATTAAATATATTGACACAAAAGATTCAACAAGTGTTCAAGTACACCCAAATGATGAGTATGCTTTAAAAGTTGAAAAACAACTAGGCAAAACAGAGTTGTGGTATATTATGGATGCTTTAGAAGGATCATATGTTTTCTATGGTGTCAATAAGGAAATTACAACTGCTGAACTTAAAGAAAGAATAAAAAATAACACTATCTTGGAAGTGTTAAATAAGGTTGAAACAAAGAAAGGTGATAGTTTTTTACTGGAAGCAGGAACAATCCATGCAATTGGTCCAGGAAATCTTATTTGTGAAATTCAACAAAATTCAAATTTAACTTATAGATTGTATGACTATAATCGTTATGATAAATATGGAAATTTGAGAGAACTTCATATTGATAAAGCTATGGAGGTAGTTAAAACAAATCCAAACATTAGAATTAAACCAAACGTAATTGATAGTAATTACCAGAAATTATGTTCATGTAAGTATTTTGAGGTGGACTATTATATGGTAGATGACAAAATGTTTTTAACTGCTGAAGATGATTTTCAAATAATTAATTTTCTGGATGGAAAAGGATTTATTGAAAAGTTGGAGTATAAAAAAGGAGACACATTTTTTGTCCCAGCAAACTATGGAGCGTACAAAATTATTGGTAGATGTGAATTTCTAAAAACAACTTCCAACTATTAATTAAAGGTTTTAAAGGTGATAACATTAGAATTTATCACCTTTTATGAAAGTGCTTTGAATATCAAATCAAATTGTAATCAACAGTAATGAACTATTTAAAGAAACTCTATAATTGGTTATAAATTAAATTTATTTAGTAGAGCTTCTTGCAAAACGTTGGAAAAATTGACATTTTTATTTGATGCATAATCATTAAGCCACTGTGGAATAGTAAGGGTTTTTTTAACTGCTTTTGTTTTAAACTTTTTAGCATATTCCAAAGAATTATATTCAATCAACATAATCAATTCATTAGGATATTTCATTTTAATTTTTTCTACCGAAGACGGTTTTTTAATCTTTCTATCAAATAATTCTCCTTCTTTATCAAGATATATTCCAAGAGCTTCTTTAGCATTTTCAAATGTTTCTTCTATGGTTTTTCCTGAAGAAAAACATCCATCTAAATCAGGAAATTCAACCCAATAACTTCCATCTTCTTCATGAAATACAGATGGGTAATAAACAATAGACATAAATTTCACTCCTTTCGATACGAAGATTGGGATGGCTATTTAAGCCCAGCTTGTTTAAGTATTGCTTGCTCTAAGCCTTTTCCCAAATATTTGCTGTGAAACGGAACCATAACAGTCTTCTTAGTAGTAGGATTTTGAAATTTACGATGTGAACCACCACTTCCTTTAATTTCAATAAATCCATTCTTTAATAGAAGACGTACCATTTCCTTTGGTTTCATTGGCATATGGTGTTCTCCTTCACACTTAAATTATAATACGTATTAACACGTGTTTCAACTATTAATTTGTTAAACATTGGAAAAACATTATTTTGTTATAGAATTTTATTTGAATTAACATATAAATGGAAAGAGTAATCAAAAGTTTTAGCTGCTTTTCGACACATCAACATTCTATCCATAAAGATTTCCAAATACTCATACATTGAACAAATTTCAGTATCAATTTCTAAGTATAAGTTGATACTTTTGTTTTCATCATTTATAGTAAGTTCATTGTTTAAAACAGAGTAATTAACTTGATCATGAATATCAAAACTGACTGTAGAAAAATCATTTACCCTTATTCTTCTAACATCGCTTTTATCAGCAATTATTAAAGCTGCGGTTACTTTATCAACAATGATACCAGTAGATTCATCGTGATTAGCAATAGCTGAAACAATAGTAACGGTATCTTCGATAGATAAATCTAATTGTCTTAACAAATCTTTAGCTAGCAAAGCTCCATATTCAGCATGATGTTTTCTAGCAATGGAATTACCTATATCATGCATATAGGCAGCTGTTTTGGCTAAATCGATTTCATGTTGACTACATTCAAAATGTCTTAAAATATAACCAGCTCTAGTAGCAACATAAGCAGTATGTATCTTTGAGTGATCAGTATAACCAGCTGCTTTTAACAGTTCATTAGCTTTATTTATGTAGGCATTTATTTCTTTATTTTGTATTACTTTTTCATAAATCATGATAATTCTCCTTAATTTCTTAACTAAATTATATCGATTTCAAAATAGAATTCCAAATATAAACACCATCAAGTGATGGTGTTAATTTTTATTGACAAATTTTTCCAGGATTTAGAATGTTTTTAGGATCAAAAACATTTTTTATCTGTTGCATTATTTTAATTTGATTTTCTCCTAAACTTTCTTTTAGATACTGTTTCTTAGCATAACCAATACCGTGTTCTCCCGAAACAAGTCCATTCATTTCCTGAGCTTTTTGATAAAGTTTTTTAAAAGCTGTTTTTAGTTTCTGCTGCCATATTTCTTCTGGCATACCATCCTTACAAACATAGATATGTAAGTTGCCATCTCCAGCATGACCAAATGATGGAATTCTAACACCTAGTTGTTTTGATAGCTTATGAGTATATTTGATATAATCAGCAATCAAATCTTTTGGAACCACAACATCACATTCATCCATTTTATCAGTTGAAGCTTTTATGGCTTCTAAAAAGGCACCTCTTGCTGACCAAACTGATTTTTTTCTTTCATCAGTATCGATAAAGTAGGCATCTATTGCTCCTTGTGCTAGACATAAGTTGGCTACTTTACTGTAATCATTTTCAATGATATTAATATCATTTCCATCAAAAGTTAATAATAGATAAGCATCATGTTTACTGTCAGGAAACTTCTTGCCTAAAAATTTTTCACTATTAAGAATTGTTTCTTTAGACATATATTCAATAGCGGTAGGATTAGTTTTAGAGCGCAGTATTTCTGGTATGGCATCTAAAGCTTGTTGCATCGTTTCAAAAGGTACTAATAGTGAAATGCTTTCACTAGGTAGTGGAAGAAGTTTAAGGGTGGCTTCTACTATAATAGCCAAAGTTCCTTCTGAACCGATGATTAAATCTTTTAAAGAGTAGCCAGAAGAGTTTTTAACGACATTACTTCCAAATGTTTCAATATCGCCATTTGGCATAACTACTTTAAGAGATCGGACATAGTCTCTAGTTACACCATATTTAACAGCTCTCATTCCTCCAGCATTAGTTGAAATGTTACCGCCAATGGTAGCTGATTTTTCTCCTGGATCAGGTGGATAGAACAAATCATTTTCTTCAACATAAGCCGCTAAGTCCATTAACAACACCCCTGGTTCAACAGTAATAGTGAAGTTTTTATCATCTAGTTCAAGTATTTGATTCATTAATGAAGTATTAATCATAATACCGCCTTCAACAGGCACAGCTCCACCAACCAGACCCGTTCCAGAACCTCTAACAGTTACAGGAATGGATTTTTCATAAGCATATTTCATAATTGCTGATATTTCTTCAGCATTTTTTACTTTAATTAAAACATCTGGATATTTTACCAGTGTTGCCAATTCATCATGTGAAAAGTCACTAGAGATATGTCCTTTTTCATAAACTCTTTCATTATCAATAATGCTTTTAATATATGCCAAATCAAAGTTGTCAAAAGATTTATACATTTGATTTTCCCTCCTTTATGATTTTAATAAGTTCAGGTACTATTTCATAAATATCGCCAAACACGGCAAAGTGGGCAATGTCAAATATTTGAGCAGCGGGATCATTATTAACCGCAATAATACACTCAGCATCTTTCATGCCAGAAGTAAATTGAATAGCTCCTGAAACACCTAAGGTAATAATCAATTTAGGTTTAACAGTTTTTCCTGATAAACCAATTTGATGCTTATTGTTAAGTAAACCAGCTTCAGCTACTGGTCTAGTACAACCGATTGAAGCATTTAATAATTCAGCAAGTTCGAAGACTAAATCAAAGTCTTCTTTTGATTTTACGCCTCTACCAATAGCGATAATGATTTCACTTTCCGAAATATCTTCTTCTTTTTTCTTGTTGATTATTTCCAGAATTTCAACATTAGTTTTCAACCATTTATCTTCAATAGGACAGTTGATTATTTCTCCAGTTGGATTAATAGTTTTTTCTGGAGCATTAAACACCTTATATCGAGCAGTACAAAATTGTGGTCGATGATTAGGGTTAATAATTTGAGCCATGATGTTTCCACCAAAAGCAGGTCTTATTTGCACTAAATCAGTATTTTCTTTCATTTCTAGAGCAGTACAATCTGCTGTTAAACCAGTTTTAAACCTTGCGGCTACTCTTGGAGCTAAAGATCTACCAATATTTGTAGCGCCAAATAAAATAGATGATGGTTTATTCTTGTTAATAAAATCTTCAAAAATATTGGTATATCTTTCCACATCAAAATGTTCTAATTTTTCATGGTCATAGATAAATACTTTGTCAACACCATAATGTAAGATTTTGTCAACTGTTTGTGTTAAGTTATGACCAATAGCTAAGACATGCACTTGATGATTAATTACTTGTGCCAATTCTTTAGCTTTTCCAATTAGTTCGTATGTAACAGGATGAACTTTATTTTCTTCAATATCAGCATAGATAACAATGTTTTTCCACTCGTTTTTATTGATTGTTTTTATTTCTTCTTTAACCAATTCAATAACGCCAGCAGGTCCTTTTTTAACACAAATCTTACAGTTTTTACAACCAGCATTAATCGAAAGTTTATTATCATGATATTCAATTGCTTTGAAAGGACAGATATCTACTAATGTTTTAGCTATTTCTTCATTAACTAAATTATGATTAATTTTTAAAGCCATATTAGATAAACTTCCTTTCTTTTAATACATTTAATAAATCTTTAGCCATTTGTTCTTTAGTTCCTTGTAAAACTAGTCTATCAGTTGTCTTTTCTGGCTGGAAGATTTTTTCAACCTGAGTTGCTGAGCCTTTTAAACCATATTTGGTTTCATCTTGATCTTCCATATCATTAAAAGACATAATTTTAATTTGTTTTTCGCAGTTTCCAAATTTTACTTTTCTTTTATATGAAGGAAGTCTAGGAGTGTTAATATCACTATCTATACATAATAGGCAAGGTAAAGTAATATTTGCCTTCATTATTTTAGTCTCCAAATTAGAGATGAACTCTATTTTATTTTCTTTAACTTCAACATTAGTGACATATCCAAAATGAGGTAAATTTAAAAATTCGGCTGTTTCTGGTCCAACTTGACCAGTATCACCATCAGTAGTTTGTTTACCAGTTAAAATTAAATCAACATCATCAATGGTATTGATTGCCTGGGAAATAGTATAAGCAGTAGCTAA
Organism: Erysipelotrichia bacterium; assembly: GCA_012799935.1. Classification (GTDB taxonomy): domain Bacteria; phylum Bacillota_I; class Bacilli_A; order Erysipelotrichales; family Erysipelotrichaceae; genus UBA1783. The sequence goes on from JAAZKG010000087.1 coordinate 5,509, forward strand.
TACATCAGCTCCACCAAACTTTCTGTCACTAATTAAAATTCCTTCATCTGCACCCATATAAATTGCTTCCTTTAAAATGCTTAAAGCAGCAGGTGGCCCCATTGAGATAACAGTAACCTTGCCATTAGTTTTTTCTTTTAATTGTAAACTTGTTTCTAAAGCATATAGATCATAAGGATTCATTTTTGCCTGAACTCCATCGCGAATTAATACTCCAGTAATAGGATCTACTTTAACATTAGATGTGCCAGGAACTTGTTTAATACAAACAATAATATTCATATTGCCTCCCCATATAATATAAATGTTTCTAATTATTATTATACAACATACTTGTATAAAAATCAGTGTTTTTCACAAGTTAATCAAATCACAAAGAACATATATTTTAGAAATTATAGTATAATAAAAACATGAAAATAAAATTTATCGGATTAAGGACAATTAAGACAATTGTAGCAGTATTCTTATCATTAATAATTAGTTCACTTAGGGAAGGAAGTGTTCCGTTTTACTCAGCTATAGCAGCTGTTTTATGTATGCAAAAGGATTTTGAAAACTCTTTTAAAGTTGGTTATGATAGATTCATTGCGACAATAATTGGAGCAACCTTAGGTTGTCTGTTTCTAATGTTTGAACACTATGTGTACGCCATAGAAAATCAAATTTTAAGATACCTTTTGATTTCACTTTTACTTATTCCAGTAATTTATATATGTGTTTATACTAAAAGACCAGGGTCGGTAGCTACTGGTTGTGTTGTGTATTTGGCAATAGTGATTAATCGAGCAGGACAATTGCCATTTGC
>JAAZKG010000088.1 GCA_012799935.1 Erysipelotrichia bacterium
ATATTAGCATTGTTTATTGCCATTGAAATTGTCTTGGTATTTACACCTTTAGGAATCATTCCTATTGGTCCAATTCAAATCACAACAATGCATATTCCAGTAATTTTAGCAGCTATTTTACTTGGAATAAAGCAGGGGGCAATCTTAGGCTTAGTATTTGGACTTGCCAGTACTACTTATGCGGTTGTTTTCCCTTCGCCAGCATCATTATTTTTTACCCCATTCTATTCAATTGGACAGTTTAGTGGCAATTTCTTTAGTTTAGTTATTGCCATTGTACCAAGAGTGCTTTTGGGAGTAATTGCTGGCAACTTATATAATTTACTTAATAAAACAAAAATTTTAAAAAGTTTATCAGTCATTATCGCATCTGTTTTAGCAACTATCTTGCATACAGTTATGGTAATGTCATTAATTTACATTTTTTTTGGAAAACAATATAGTGAATTATTTAATGTACAATTAAGTGGGCTAATGATATTTGTATGGTTAACATTAGCTACTAACGGTTTTTATGAAGCTCTATTTGCTGGTTTTTTGAATTGGCCAATAGTTAGAGCGCTTCAAAAGGTTGTAAAAGAGGAGAAATAAGAATGCTACTTACAATTGATGTTGGAAACACTAATATTTCTTGTGGAATATTTGATAAAGAAGAGTTAATAACTACTTTTCGTTTTATTACTAAGCAAGTAAGAACAAGTGATGAGTTAGCTTTGCAAATTCATTCAATTTTAGAGGTTAGAGGAATTTGTGAAAGTCAGATAACTGATGTAGTTTTGGCATCTGTTGTTCCAAATATCAACAATGATATGATTAGTGCTATAAAGCAACTATTTAATGTTGAACCATTAATGATTGCTGCTGGAATTAAGACAGGATTGAAAATCTGTATCGATGATCCAAAAAGCTGTGGAGCAGATTTAATTGCCGTTGCTATTGCTGGTTATGACAAATATAAAGGTGAATGTATGGTTGTGGACTTTGGCACCGCGACAAAGTTTTTATATGTTGATGAAAAAGGAAGATTTAAATACGGTATTATTTCTCCTGGACTAGAGATTTACGCCAATAGTTTATGGCAAATGACTGCCCAACTTCCTCAAGTGCAACTAAAAAAGCCTGAAACCATTTTAGCTAAAAACACCGTTCATAGTATGCAAGCAGGTATTGTTTATGGTTATATTGGTTTAACTGAAGGAATCATTAAACAAGTTAAAAAAGAAATAGGACACGATTTTCCTGTTATAGCTACTGGAGGGTTGGGTCGATATATCTATCCAGAAACAGATTTAATCAATGATTATGATCCTAATTTGGCTTACTATGGAATGAAATTAATTTATGAAAAGAATAAGTAGGTATGAAAATGAAAAAAATAAAAGATTTTTTGGCTCGACTAATTGAAAGATTTTTAGAAAGTATTAAGAGATTTTTACTATCTAATATCTTTTTGGCGATTATTGCATTGATACTAGTAATTTGCATTATCATTGATGATTTTGATGATTTATATATGCATCTGGTAACTGCTAGCACTTTAGGTGGTTTGACTTCCTTTGTTTTAACTTTGGCTACAGAAAAATACAATTTGCAGAAAGGAAACATAATTAATGTTGTTGTTTCTATTTCAATGGCGATTATTACCTACGCTATCTTTCATTTCTTTAGTGAAAATACTTATGTGTTTTTAGGTTACTTGGGTTTATTAATAGTTGAATTGTGTATTAGTTTCTATTTGATGTATTTTATTGAAGACAATAAAAAACTATTTGCAGTATTAGCAAGCAGTTTACTTTATTGTTATGTAATGGTTACAACAATAGTTGTTGGACTATCTATTTGTTTGCTAGCATTTCAAACATTGATTTATGATTTTCAAGATATTGATAAGGTTTATCTTATCATAGTAACGGTATGTGAGGTGTTTGTTGCTAATTCTTTATTTTTATCTTACATACCAACAATAAAAGAGCAATTAACAATAACTAAAGCTTATGAAAACATCCTTCATAAAGCAACTTTGACAGTATATTATGTATTGGTTGGAATTTTATATCTGTATTTGGCTAAAGTACTTATTACTTTTGAATTGCCAATTAATAGGATTAACTGGTTTGCTTCATTTGCTTTACTGTTTTATTGTATCTTCTATCTAAGTTGTCAAAACAATGAAAAGGGGTTAGCTTTATTCCATATAAAATATGGTGGTTATGTAATGATACCTATCCTTTTGATGCAAAGTTATGCTTTGTTTTTAAGAATAAATGCTTACGGACTAACAACTCCAAGATATTTATCAATTATGTTTAACCTGATTGGTTTGGCTTTTGTGGTATCTTCATTCTTTAAAAAAGGTCCAAAACATGTTTTCTTGTTTATGGCAGTTATAGCTGTAATTTTGAGTGTTGGACCATTTAATATGATTGATGTACCTTTTAAATCTCAAACACGTAGAATGGAAAAGATATTAATTAAAAATGAAATGTTAAAGGGTGAAACAATAATTGCTAATCCTAGTATTTCTGATGAAGACAAAAAAGAAATTAGAGAAATATATTATTATTTAAAATATTCAGATAGCGATAAAGAAAACTATCTTACTGCCATTGCTGAAAATGACTTTGAAACAGTTTTCGGTTTTAAAAACTATGTTTACAATGACGGTAACAAAGATTACAAGTATTGCAGTTATACAAACTCTAACAGTGTTATGGATATTGAAGGGTACAAGTCGATGGAATTTGTAGATTATCATGACAGCTTTGAGATTGAAGGTTATGATATTAAGGATTATTGTTGGAGTTTATACAATAAATATGGCCAATCACACAAAACGGAACTAGTTTATCTGGCAGATGATGGTACAAAAATAGTCTTTACTAATATTAACTTTACAATTAAAGATGAAACAGAGATAACAGGAGTTTATTTTGGTTGTTATATATTAAGAAAGTAGGTAAAAAGAATGAAAATTGGAATTAGTAATGATCATGCAGCTATAGATTTAAAATATGCGATAATTAACCATTTAGAAGCTAAAGGATATGAAGTGGTAAACTATGGAACAGATAGTACGGAAAGTTATGATTATCCAATAGCTGGTAAAAGAATCGGTGAAGCTGTAAGAGACAAAGAAGTAGATTGTGGTATTGCCATATGTGGTACGGGTATCGGAATTTCTTTAGCAGCTAATAAAGTAAAAGGAATTAGAGCAGCTTGTGTTTCTGAGCCAGTAAGTGCATATTTAACCAAATTGCATAATGATGCTAATATTATTTGTTTTGGGGCCAGAATTGTTGGTGAAGAAGTAGCTAAGGCTATTGTTGATGCTTGGTTAGATACACCATTTGATGGTGGAGAAAGACATGTAAGAAGAGTAAAAATGATTATGGATATTGAAAAATAGTTATTTTGACAGAAAGTTGTTAAAGATTGTCAAAAAAAGAATAAAAGAAACTGAAAATCGGTGTTAAAATTAATTTAATGAAGTGCTAGGCCTGATACTGGCGCTTCTTTTTAAAGTAAAAAAATAGGAAATTACAAAAAAATAGTTGACTATAATTGGTTTTCTTGATATCATAAACAAGCATTGACAAAAATGGTCCGTTGGAGAAGTGGTTTAACTCACATGCCTTTCACGCATGCATACACGGGTTCGAATCCCGTACGGGCTACCAGTAACAAGCAGACTTCCTTAAGGGAAGTTTTTTATTGTATAATTATGACAGTAAATAAGAAGTGAAATAATTTAATCTCTTTAAGCTGTAGGAGGTAATCTTTATATGTATAGTGAAGTTGCTATTAAAGAAATAGTGGATAAACAAAGAAAGTATTTTAAAACAGGAGCTACTTTAGATATTGATTTTAGAAAAAGCCAGTTAAAAAAATTAAAAAAAGCAATGATTGATTATGAAAAGTATATTATTGAGGCCTTAAAATCAGATTTAGGCAGAAGTGATGTTGAAGCATTTTTTTGTGATATTGGAACAGTAATCTTGGAAATTAATGAAACTTTAAGAGGACTTAAAAAATGGGCAAAACCAGAAAAACTATATTCAGGATTAGTTTGTTTTCCTAGTTTAATTACTAGGGTATATAAGATGCCATATGGTGTATCTTTGATTATCTCGCCATATAATTTTCCATTTTTATTAACTTTTGGAGTATTGATTGCTGCAATTGCTGGTGGAAATACAGCGGTAATTAAAACCAGTAGTAAAGCCATTAATAGTACTAAAGTAATAAAAAAGATAGTTGCTGATATCTATAAGCCAGAATATGTCACAGTTATTGATGGTGGCCATGATGTAGCGGACAAATGTTTAGCTCAAAGATTTGATAAGATTTTTTATACTGGATCATCTAGAGTTGGTAAACATGTATTAAAATGTGCAGCAGAAAATTTAACACCTGTTGCTTTGGAGTTGGGTGGAGAAAATGGTAATTGGTGCATTATTAGAAAAGATGCTGATATTAGGGATGCTGCTAGAAAAATTGCTTTTTTTAAACTTCTAAATAGTGGGCAAGTTTGTATTAATATTAATCAGGTAGCTGTAGCTAGTGAAGTGGCTGATGAGTTTGTAAATAATCTGAAAAATGAATTTGACAGACAGATTGGGGATGCTGTTAATAATAAAGATTATCCAAAACTGATAACAAAAACAGCATATGATAGTTGTGCTAAGGAAGCTTTAGAGTATCAAGACAGAATTGTTTATGGTGGTTTTGGCAATGAAGCAACTCTTAAATATGCACCAACGATTATTTATCCAGTTGATATTGATGAAAACATAGTTAAGCATGAACTATTTAATCCGCTTTTGCCAATTGTAGTATACGAAGATCAAAAAGTGGATGAACTTTTAAAGATTATTGCTGATAGAGAACATGGTTTAGCTTTATATATCTTTACCAAAGATATCACTTGGGCTAATAAGGTTATGTCAACTCAGCAATTTGGTGGTGGTTGCATTAATGAGGTGTGCCTGCAATTAATGGTAAAAGGAGCACCATTTAATGGAACAGGGCATTCAGGAATGGGAGCTTACCATGGTAAATGGGGATTTGATGAGTTTACTCACCCTCAAACAGTATTACAGGGTTACAATAAGTTCAATTTGCCTTTAAGGGAACATCCATATTCTGGAAAAATAGGCAAAATTAAAATGAAACTATTAAAGTTATTTGAACGATAAAAAATGCACGTCTTAAAGATGTGCATTTATTTTTTCTTCATCAATATCGATGTAGATTGTTTTGTATTCTTTTAGTATTAGTTTTCCTATTTTACTATTAGGAATTTTTTTAAGATTTTTAACTAGAGTGTAATTTACTGGGATACTGCTGGATTGCCAATTTTTGGAAAAATAGGCAGCAAGCATGGCACAAAATCTAATTTCATCTTCGCTAGGTGTACTAGTATTAATTGTTATATGTGCTCCAGAACCATCTCTGACATGAAACCAATAGTCAAATCTACTAGATTTTTTAAAAGTTATAAATTCATTTTGAATATTGTTTTTGCCAATTAAAATAGTTTTATCTTTATATTGCAGTTTTGTATAATTTGGCTCCACTGGTTTTTTAGATTTTTGTTTTCTTGTTTTTGCTTTTAAGTAACCGTGGTTTTCTAATTCCTGACGAATTTCACCAGCACTGTTAAAATCAGCGTGTTCCAACTGTTGCTGGATTAGTTGAAAATATTCTAAGTTTTCTTTGGCAATATCAATTTGTTGGTTGATATACTTTTGGCCAGTTGAAAGTTTACGATATTTAGTGAAATGTTTTTTTCCATTTCCTTTACCATCTAATCTTTCATCTAATGGAATAGTAACTGAATTACCCTCAAAATCATTAAGAGTAACAGATTTCATTCCTTTATTTATTTTATCTAAATTAGCAAATATCAAATCTCCATAATGACGATATTTATCACAGTCCAAAGCTTCTTCTAAAGAAGAAAGCAGATTATCTATTTTTTTAGTCAATTTATTAATTTCTTTTCTAGTAAATTTAAATAAATCACCAGTTATCTGTCTAATTCTTTCTTTTTCTTCCTTTGTGAAATAAAGATAGTCTAATCCTTGGCAAATTTCAAAACATTGATGCTGGTCTGATAAATGAGTTAAGGCGATACAATGAAAATATTCTTCGTTATTGATAATAGTCAAATACAAACTGTTAGAATCTTTAATCTCTTGAATAATTTGACTATAGTTTTGACTTTGTAGTCGATAACTTACTTCTTGAGCTAGTAAAGGTGAAAAACCAATTAGTTTTTTAGATAAATTATCTTCAATGTTAACTGTAGATATTTCAAAAGGATTCAGTTTATAATTCTGTGGTGCAGTAACAGTAAATTGAGCTCCTGGCTGAATAGTTCTTATGGTATTTTCAAAAGGTGGGATATGCTTTAAGGCATCGATAATTCGATTATCTTTTACCAAAATGACATTGGCATATTTGCCCATTAACTCTACATAAATCTGAGTTGTTATTTTATCACCGATATCATCTCGACTATCAACTTCAATAATTAAATAACGGTCAAGTCCAGCTTGAGTAATACTTTTTATTATTCCACCTTCAGTATATTTTCTTAAAAGAATAATAAAATTACTAGGTGATAAACGAGTTGGATAAGTTCTATCAGTTAAATGAATGCGATTGTAAGAAGAATGAGCACTAATTATTAGCTGAAATGATTGATAACCTTTGATGATGAAAAGAATCTCTGTATCAGAAATTAAATAAATTTTATTAATTCTTTTACCCACGAGGGGTTGTAATTGTTTGATAACTTGGTGTAAAAACACTCCATCAAAAGCCATGTTTATTCTCCCTTTTAATTGTCATTAAACATTATATCACATTGAAAAAGAAGACTATACTTTGTATAATTAAAGTAATCCAGGGGGAGGTAAGTAATAATGAAAAAAAGAGGCTTGCTAATCATTTTATCAGGGCCTTCAGGTGTTGGAAAAGGTACTGTTAGAGCGAAATTTTCTCAAGATGAATCATTAAATTTAGCTTACTCAGTTTCCATGACTAGTAGAGAAAAAAGAAGTGGAGAAACTGATGGTGTCGAGTACTTTTTTGTCAGCCAAGAAGAATTTAAAGAAGCTATTAAAAATGGCGAACTTTTAGAATGGACTGAATTTGTAGGTAATTATTATGGTACACCTTTAAAATATGTTGAAAAACTAAGAGATGAAGGAAAAAATGTTCTGTTGGAAATTGAAGTAGAAGGAGCAAAAGAAGTACAAAGAAAATGTCCAGAAGCCTTATCTATCTTTTTAATTCCTCCATCAATGGCAGAACTGGAAAGAAGAATAAGAGGAAGAAAAACCGAACCAGAAGAAATAGTTCAACAACGTTTAGCTAAGGCAGAAAGAGAGATGAATATGTTATCACAATATAAATATGTTATCTGTAATGATGAGGTTGACTTAGCTGCTGAACTTATCTCCGTGATTATTAGATGGCACATGAAATAGATGTAAAAAACATCTATTTTTTATTTTAGGAGGCAAAATGAATAAAATTACACGAATATTTTTAATATTCTTTTTTTGTGCTCTTTTAATTTGGATATTAAAAGAAGTTAACAGCAATCATTTAAAAAAGAAGAATAATCATATTTTAACTAAAGAAAAGAAATTATATGATAAACCGATTATGGAGTTACAAATTCCTAATAACAAAAAGAAAGCGAAGAAAGAAAATAATAAAGAAGATATAAAAGAAGGAAAGATAATTGTTGCTGAAGATGGCTGTATTTATATTTGGGTAATAGATGTGCCTTACAAACCAGCAATAGAAGAACAAGGTCATTATGAGATAATTCATCACGAAGCTATTACCCATTTAAAAGATATCTACCAGGAGTTTAAAACCTATTATTTTGTCAAAGAGGACGAAACTTATATAACTGTCGAAGATTACGAAGGATTTTCACCTGAAGAATATTTTAACAGTTTACCAGATGAGTTTTATCGCTACTATTACAAACTAACAAAAAAAGTAATTGGTCAAGAAATAGTAATAGATAGAGAGGCTTATGATGAAAAAATTTGGGTGGTAGATCAACCATATCAGCCAGCAGTTGAACAACAAGGGCATTATGAAAAATTAGGATGCTGAAAGGGGAAGAATGAAAAAAACAATATTTATATTATTAACATTAGTGATGACATTATTTAACTCAGCACTTTTTTTATGGGCAGAAGAAAATGAAATGGAAGGTAATTATATTACTTTGACAAAAAAGATAAAAGAACATGAAGATTTAATTAGTCTAAATCCAAATGAATACAGTTTACAAGGGTCAGAATACGAAGTGAGAAACAGTAAAGATGAAGTTGTTTGTATCTTTGAGATTGCTGAAAACGGCATTGGCTACAATAAGACTACAGGTAAACCATTTGTTGACCAGCTAGATGATGGTTTATATAGAATTAAGGAAATTAAATCATCAAAGGGTTTTATTTTAGATGAGGAAGTATATGAAATAGCTTTATATGCTAATACCCATCTTCCTGATGAAATTACGGTTAATACTGTTGCTGATCTTTATGGCAAAAATAGTAAAGGACAATATTTTTCTGGCAATAAGTACAAATTATGGACCACAGACTATGGAACAGGAGTATTTGAATGTGGGATTTGTGATGTTACCCCTCCTGCGGCTATCAGAAATTACGGACCACACATAATTTCTACATCTACTAGTAAAATCTTAGATAAAGATTCTGATAAAAATCGTTTAATTTATAAGGTTTTATACTATGGTAGAAGCGGACCTGATATGTGGTCGGGTTTTAATAGTGGTAAATATCATGTTCCTTTTTCTTCTAGAGATGGAACAACTTACTATAAAACTAATAAGGTTGATGCTCTTTCAGCCTATATCACTCACGCAGTGTTAGGAAGAGCGTATGGTAAAAATACTAGGTGGCAAATTAATTGGAATCAACATGGAACAAGTGATTATTATAATTGGGTTATCCAACAACCCGATGCTCCAAAAGATTTTGTAGTATTTGTTTGGGAAAATTATCAGATAGATAAAACCCAAGATATGTTTTATGGCTTTCTATTACAGCCAACAGACTATGCTCATCATAATTTAATCGTTGAAGCTAAAACAGAGTTTGACCCAATTAGAGTAGTACTAACCAAAACTGATAAAAATGAAGTTAAAATAAAAGGAGCTCAGTTTACAGTAGAGTATTATAATAAACAACTACAGTCTGTTGAAGATGCGGTCAATTTGATACCGGTTAGAAAATGGATATTCGAAACTGATGATAGAGGAATATTTAGATTCAGCGAGGATTATCTAGTAAGCGGAGATGAATTATTTATTGTTGATGGTAGTTCAATATTATTGGCTGGAACTTATATCGTTACAGAAACTAAAGTTCCTTTAGGTTATGTTAAAGCGGAAGATTTTATGATTAAGGTATCTTCTGATGTAACAAAACCAATTGAATTTACTGATAGTAGTGGCAAGGGAAGAATTGAGACTTCTCTACAAGAAGGATATAAACTTTTAGAGTTGTTTGAAGGTTATTTAACTTTAGAAAAAGAAAGTGAAACTGATTGTCACTATCCGCTAGCAAATGCTTATTATCAGGTATTTACAGATGAAAAATGTACTCAAGAAGCTTATATAAATAATAGTGTGGAAAAAGCTATTTTAATTACCGATGATAATGGAAAAACCACCACTATTGCTTTAGCTCCAGGCAAGTACTATGTTAAAGAAATACAAGCACCAGAAAACTTTTATTTGGATTCAAATGTTTATGAAGTAGAAATTAAGCAACAAGAAACAGTTATAATTAAAAGTGTTGAATGCCCAAAAACTATCGGTTTAAAAGTAGTCAAGGTGGATAGTTTATCTATTCCACTTCAAGGAGCAGAAATTGGTTTATATCATCAAGATAATGAACTATTAGTTACAAAGACAACTGATGCTAGTGGAGAAGTTTTATTTGAGAATTTCTTGTTTATAGGTAATGAATATTATGTAAAAGAATTAAAGGCGCCAAAAGGGTATTGTTTAGATAGTCAAAAGTATTTAATTGATACTTCGGTATTTATACCAGTTATTGAAATAGAAATGGTGAATCACCTATTACCAGAAACGGGTGATATTTTTATTTATCCAACAGGCATATCAATGGTTATATCATTTATAGGTTTTATCCTGATAAGAATAAATTTTAAAAAATTGTTTAAATGATAGAGAGCAGAGAATTTTCTCTGCTCTTTTTTTGTGATGTAAAAAGGGAAATATCTATTTAAGTATGGTAAAATAAATAAGATGAATGAGACTTTGATTGTAAATATTTACATTGAACATCCTGTTATGCAACTAAATACTACATTTTCATATTTTCATCAAGATAAAAGAAAAATTGAAAGAGGAATGAGAGTAAAAGTTGATTTTAATGGACAAAAAATAGTCGGATTTGTAGATTCGACTTTTGAAGTTGATGATTTAGAAAAATATCAAATTCAACTTGGTTATCAATTAAAACCGATTGAAGAAGTTATTGATAGAGAACCTATTATTAATAATGAACTATATGATTTAGGGTTATGGATGAGCAGGCAAACTATTTCACCGATTATTTCTTGTTTTCAATCAATGCTACCTTCAACCTTAAAACCAGTTAGCAGTGCCAGAAAAGCAGTAATGGAAAGCTGGGTAAAAATAATAGATGAAGAAGTAAAACAAACATATGGTTTTGAAGTTGATGAAATATTACTGAAAGACTTTAAAGAAAAAGTTAACGATTATCGTTATCGAAAGTTAAGAAATCTTGGTTATATTGAGGTTGTAAGAAAAGAAAAAAGAGCTGAAGTTGAGAAGTTTAAAGTCTATGATGCTCCCTATAATTTAACTAAGCAACAAAAACAGGCTATTGAGACTATTAATAATAGTGAAAACAACATTATTCTTTTACACGGCTTGACAGGAAGTGGAAAAACAGAAATATATTTACAATTAGCGAAACAGACATGTTTGCAAGATAAACAGGTTTTGGTTTTAGTGCCTGAAATATCACTCACTTCGCAAATGGTAAACAGATTTAAAGCTCGTTTTAATAGTGTTGCAATTTATCATTCTGGTTTATCAGCTCAAGAAAAGTATCAACAATATACTTTAGTAAAAGAAGGAAAGGTAAAAATTGTTGTTGGAACACGAAGTGCCATCTTTATGCCATTTAAAGATATAGGATTAATTGTTCTTGATGAAGAACACGATAGTTCTTATAAACAAGATTCAACACCAAGGTACAACACTAGGGATATTGCGATAAAAAGAAGCGAAACTCATAACTGTAAATTGATTTTGGGAAGTGCAACACCAACACTGGAAAGTTATGCTCGAGCAATCAAAGATGTTTATAAGTTAGTGACCTTAGATAAAAGAATCAATCAAGACTTGCCAAAATCTTATTTAGTTGATATGAGCAAAGAAATAAGAAAAGGAAACTATATTATTTCTAGCCCTCTTTTGAAAGCTATTGAAGAAAGATTAGAAAAAAAGCAACAAGTAATATTGCTTTTAAATAGAAGGGGATATACACCAATTGTTAAATGTTCTAGTTGTTCTTATGTTGTTATGTGCCCTCATTGTGATGTAGCTTTAAGCTATCATAAGGATGATGATAAATTAGTTTGTCATGTTTGTGGTTATAGTCAAAGTAATGATTTAACTTGCCCAAAATGTGCTAATAAAATGTGGCGCAATTATGGTGTAGGAACTCAAAGACTAACGGAAGAAATTCAAAGATATTTTCCACAAGCAAGACTTGTGAGAATGGATGCCGATTCAACTAGAAAAAAAGATGCTCATAGTAAAATATTGACTAGTTTTGAAAAACAAAAATATGATATTTTAATTGGAACTCAAATGATTTCGAAAGGATTAGATTTTCCTAATGTTACTTTAGTAGGTATTTTTAATGCTGATGGTCCACTACATAGAACAGATTATCGTAGTGTTGAAACAACTTTTAATTTAATAGTTCAAGCTAGTGGGCGAAGCGGTAGAAGTGATAATCCTGGAGAAGTGTATGTTCAAGCCTATGATATCAATCATTATGGTATTAGATTAGCTGTTAAACAGGATTATATAACCTTTTTCAATAATGAAATGAGTTATCGCCATGCTGGCAAATATCCACCATATACCTTTATGGCAGCGATTATGTTTGTCGGAAAAAATGATGAAACTATCAAAGACAAAGCTTTTGAAGCTAGTGATTATTTTAGAAATGATTCAAGTATTAGAGTTTTAGGTCCTTCAAGACTTTTAAAAATAAAAGGGGAATATCGTTACCGTATTGTTATTAAATCGAAAGATAAAAAACAGTTAATTGAAAAACTTTGGTTATGGTATGAAGCACAAGCAATAAATAAACGTCAATTATCGGTGCAAATTGATGTTGATCCATATATTTTAGATTAAGGAGACAAGTAAGGGATGAGTGAAAGAGAGGTAGCTTTTAACTGTTTGTGTAAAATAAATATTGACAAACAATTTTCTAATATTGTACTTAAAAACTGTCAAGACAATTCACCATTAGTTACTCAACTTGTTTATGGTACATTAAGAAATTATCGTTTAGTTAGAACTATTTGGAGTAAGTTTGTCAAAAAACTACCGCCAATTAAAATATGTCAATTGTTAGATATGGCAACTTATGAAATTCTATTATTAGATAAACCAGAATACGCAACAGTTAATGAGATAGTTAATATTACTAAGAAAATTAAAGCGGCTAGTTATGCTGGTTTTGTTAATGCGATTTTAAGAAAGATTTCTAAAAAAAATATTGATAATTTACCATTAGCGATTAGAACATCTCATCCAGATTGGTTAGTAGGTTTATGGAAGGCTCATTATGGAGATGATATTTGTGAAAAGATTTGTTTTGATAATTTAAAAGATGGCAAAGTTGCCTTAAAAGTAAATAGTCTATTAACTAATGAAGAGCAGCTTTTAAAAGATGATAGATTTTATCGTGGTTTTGTTGAAGGCTGTCTATATTTCCAAGGCAATATTATTGAAACAAATTATTTTAAAAATAATCAGGTAATAATACAGTCAGAATCTAGTCAATTAGCAGTTAAAGAAATCAAAGTTAAGGAAAATCAGAAAATTTTAGATTTGTGTGCAGCTCCAGGTTCTAAAACAGTTCAATTAGCAATGAAATTAAATAATACAGGATTGGTAGTGAGCAATGATATTTATGATTTTAGAGTTGAATTAATAAAACAAAATGTTGAAAGATATGGATTAAATAATGTTGTAACTTCTTGTTACGATGGCACAAAAATTAATGAAAAATATAAGGAAAACAGTTTTGATGTGGTCTTGTTAGATGCTCCTTGTAGTGGACTGGGCACGTTAAAACATAAGCCAGAAATAAAAATAACTACTACACCTGAAGATTTAGATGATTTAGTAGATTTACAAAAAAAGCTGTTGCAGGTAGCTGGTTTAATGGTTAAAGAAAAGGGCGTGTTATTGTATTCTACTTGTACTTTAAATAAAAAGGAAAACGAAAAACAAATACAGTGGTTTTTAAAAGAAAACTCTAATTATACTTTAGAAAGTGAAAAAACCATTTTCCCATTTGATTATGATTCAGATGGTTTCTATATTGCTAAATTAATAAAAACAGCTAGTTAGTTTTTGGCTGTTAGTTTTGATTTAAAGAAATTGATTTGATCGTTATTGGCTTTTTGCCCAATAGCGGTTTTTATATCAATATGGAAAACATGGCCGACCATCTTTTTTTCTTTTTGTCCATAAATTGTAAAATAATGTTCAGTATCATTTTCTTTCAGTTTATCCAGTAATGGCTTTTGATAATTCTTAAAGAAATCGTTTTTGCTGGTAAAAACAAAAGAAGGAGGAAAGTTTTTATTTTGATAGTGCAGTGGATATAGTTGCCTGCCATACTTTTTAGTTTCCCAACCTAGATAAGGAGATAAAATCGCTTTGATGAAAGGATTAAAGTTAACCATTTCTAAATTATAGATACCACAATTTAATCCCAAAGCTTTGAAATTAAGATTGCTACAACCAATATTCATAATATCTCGATATTCTTGGTTAGTATGGATGACAGTTAGCTGATGAGCCATTTGAGCACCAGCACTATCACCTATTAGAAAGAGATTATCAAGATCGATGAAATATTTTTGGTGATTTTTCTCAACAAATTTAAACAAATCAAGACAATCAGTTAGCTGAATTGGATAGGTGAACTCTGGCGCTAAATGGTAGTCAAAATTGATGACTGTAAAACCTTTAGTAGCTAAATCCATGCAAAAAAACTGATAATCATCTTTACTACCATATACCCAGCCTCCTCCATGAATAGAGATTATTGTTGGAAGAGGTTTATCTGTATCTTTAGGATAATAGATGTCTAAAAGTTGAGATTCATTGTATTTGATATTATCAATGCGTTGTATCTGTTCAGGAGTAGATAAACCTTTAGCCCTGATAGCATCACCTTTGGTAGAGATAGCGATATATATTTTAATAAAGAAATTTGAAATAGTCACTTTAATTTCCTCCAAATAGTTGAGTAATCTTATTTTCATTTTAAACCATTTTGATTCCTTTGTGTTAAAAACTGGTTGAAAATAGGTTAGTTTAGTGCTATTATGATTAAGCGTTTGGTCCGATAGCTCAGGTGGCAGAGCAACTGACTCTTAATCAGTGGGTCTAGGGTTCGAATCCCTATCGGACCACCACTTTTAATACTAAAATATGTTTTTTTTTTTGAATAATGTATAATATTGTTGAGGTACTATATTATGAAAGAAATAAATGAAGAAAGTAGCTCCAACGATATTAAGTTTTCAGTTGATTTAAAGAAAGAAAACGAATTAGCAGAGCTAAAAATTGAAACACAAAATTCTAATGAAGATAAAGAAGAGAGAATAGAATTAGAGAAAAATAAGAAAAAGATGAAAAGGAAAAAAATAATCAGATGGGTTATTTATATTATTTCTATAGTTGTTATGATAGGAGTAATGTTTCATTCTATAAAGCTTTATGAATTAATTAGTTCTTATACTTTTTTGCCGGTAAAATATGTTAAATATATAGCATATGGATTAATTGGTATAAATGCGTTTTTCTCTATTTTTGCCTTTTTACCTAATGTGAATAATTTAAATAAAGTTTTACAATCAATTTTATGTTTAGGTTTAGCCTATGCCTTAGTGATAACTACTACTATAGTTTTACCTGATTTTAAAGGTCAACTGGAAAGAATGTTTGTAGAGGTTCCAACTGAAGGTGAGTTGATGATAAATGTCTATGTTTTAACTGAAAGTGAGATTAATGATATTCATAGCTTGCAGGGCCAAATTGTAGGCATTCAATCTCAATTTGATGTTGAATATCAAGATTATGCTTTAAAGGTCATCAATAGGGAATTAGAAGGTGAGCCAGTTGAAAGCAAATCTTATGATGATATTTATTCAATCGTCGAGGCTTTATATGCTGGTGAAATTGATGCAATTTTGTTAAATGAATCATATGCTGATATTGTTTCGGAAAACGAAGACTTTTTGACATTTAAAGAAAAAACAAAGGTGATTTACACCTGTGTTCAAAAGGTTAATTTAGAATATGATAGTGCCAATGTTGGAGATATTACAACTGAACCATTCATAATTTTAATTGGTGGTTCAGATAGTAGAAACTATAAAAATCTATTTAATACTAGTAAGGTTGGAAGAACGGATGTTAATATGCTACTTGTTGCCAATCCAACTACTAAACAAGTATTAATTATAACAATTCCTAGAGATTCTTATGTTGCCTTAAAGGGTGATAGTAACTGTATGGATAAACTGACACACGCTTCAGTTTATGGTATTAGTGCTTGGCAAAAGACAGTCAACGCCCTATTTGATGTTAAAATAAACTATTTCTTCAGGGTTAATTTTGTATCAATTGTGAAGATTATTGATGCCTTAGGTGGACTTAAAATAAACAATCCTTATGAGTTTAGTACTAAATCATGTTTAGACCCAGTAACTTATGAAGGAGATGTTTATGCACATTTTCCTGAGGGAGAGATTGTTTTAACAGGTAGTCAGGCCATTGGATATGTTAGAGAAAGATATGGGAAAAAACCTGATGGCAGCAGTATTGGTGATTTTGGAAGAAATGAACATCAAGCTATTGTGCTTGCTGCTTTAATTAAGAAGGTTACCTCTGTTTCAACCATTACAAATATTAGTTCTCTATTAACAGCAGTAGAAGGAACTTTCTTTACCGATATCAGTATTGATTCAATCTATGCTTTAGCGCAAATGCAGTTGAATGACATGGCAACTTGGAAAGTAACTCAACAGCATTTAAAGGGTTCTGGTGGTTCTAGACCTAGTCATGCTATGGGTGGCAGACTACTTAGTATGGTTATCTTAAATACAAAGTCTCTGGATAAAGCTATAGAGTTGATTAATAAAGTTTTAAATAATGAAATTATTGAATAAAGTACATTAGAGGTGAAAGCATGTTTAAAGATAAAACATTATTGATTACTGGTGGTACGGGTTCTTTTGGAAATGCTGTACTAGAGCGATTTTTAAAAACAGATATTAAGGAAATAAGAATTTTTTCTCGTGATGAATTGAAACAAGATAATATGCGTCATCATTATCAAAAAGAGTATCCAGAATATAGTGAAAAAATTAAATATTATTTAGGTGATGTTAGAGATATAAATAGTTTATATAATGCAATGAATGAGGTGGATTATATTTTTCATGCAGCTGCTTTAAAGCAGGTTCCTTCGTGTGAATTTTTCCCAATTGAGGCAGTAAAAACAAATGTCTTAGGTACTGAAAATGTTTTAACTGCTGCAATTAATAGTGGAGTAAAAAAAGTTATTTGCTTATCAACAGACAAGGCAGCATATCCTGTAAATGCAATGGGAACTTCTAAAGCGATGATGGAAAAAGTAATTGTTGCCAAATCAAGAACGGTTTCTCCAGAAAAGACGACAATTTGTTGTACTAGATACGGTAACGTAATGTGTTCAAGAGGCTCAGTTATTCCTTTATTTATTTCGCAAATTAAATCTGGCAAGGAATTAACTGTAACTGATCCAACAATGACAAGATTTATCATGTCTTTAGAAGAAGCGGTAGAACTGGTAGTTTTTGCTTTCCAAAATGGTCAGTCAGGAGATATCTTGGTTCAAAAATCTCCAGCTTGTACAATTGGCGATTTAGCTTTAGCGGTTAAAGAAATATTTAATTCTCTTGCTAAAATTAAAATAATAGGTATTCGTCATGGCGAAAAAATATATGAAACATTATTGACTAACGAGGAGTGCGTCAACGCTATTGATATGGGTAATTTTTATCGTGTCCCTAGTGATAAACGGGATTTAAATTATGATAGATATTTTATTGAAGGCAACTTGGAAAGAAAAAAAGCTATCGAATTTAATTCTAATAATACAAAATTATTAACCGTTGAAGAAATCAAAGAAAAACTATTGAAATTGGATTATATTAAGCAACAGTTAAAATAAAGGAGTAATCAGAAAAGTGAAGATATTAATTACGGGGTCAAAAGGCTTTGTTGGCAAAAATTTAGTTGAAAACCTCAAGAATATAAGAGATGGGAAAAATAAAACCTGCAATTTTAGTGTTGATGAGATTTTTGAGTACGATATCGATACAGATGAAAATCTTTTAGATGAGTATTGCCAACAGTGTGATTTTGTCTTCAATTTAGCTGGTGTAAATAGACCAAAAGATAATTCTGAGTTTATGGAAGGTAATTTTGGTTTTGCTTCAAAATTGCTGAATACCCTTAAAAAATATCAAAACAATTGTCCAG
>JAAZKG010000089.1 GCA_012799935.1 Erysipelotrichia bacterium
CCTTCATCACTGACTTTAAACATATCGGTAATCATTTGAAAATGAACTTTGCCACGTACAAAAGTATCACGATATTCTTTGTTTTGATTAAATTGAAAACCAAAAATAAAATATTCGCCCCAGTTATAACCTTCTTTATAACAATTATATAGGTCAATTATTAAATCTAAATAAGATCTTTTTGATTGTTTGTGCCCTTGTTTTATCAAGGGCCAAGCTTCTTTCCAATTCATTCTCAATGCTTTTTTAATAATATTCATAATTCCTCCAGTGAAAACGCAACTATATAATATCACCATTACCCTGATATTCATAGTTTTTAATAATTAACAATAATCAGTATTTACCATTAATTATGATTCAAAAGAATTTGCTCAAAAAATGCTGTAAAACTTTCTACGACAAGAAAAATATTTAGATTGTAACTTGTAAGTAATACATGAAATCAGAAAGTCGATTAATAAAAGGCAGATAGAACACTTCCGTATCATTTATGGCTACTAGAGCTCTTTCTAAAGCTCGCACTTTAACTCTAGCAGTGCTTAAAGCAATCTTTTCTTTTTGTTTGTAAGGGTAATTAAATTTAAAATTACTAGGACAATTTTCAATATCCTTTTCTATCTTAGTTAATAAAACTGATATATCAAAGGCTTCCTGGTAGCCAGAAACATACCCAGCAATAGCACTTAGAGTATTAACAATTTCTTCTACATAAGGAATATCAACACAGCTATCTGCTTCAATAATACTGATAATAGTTTCATCAACTAAACCAAGAGCTTCAATTATCTTGTCATTTTTTCTAACTCTTTTGTTTTTAATGTCGGTAAATAAGTAATCTCCTTTTTTCGTTGAAATCTTCATATTAAACACCTCTTTATTATAGTATAAACAATAATTGAAACAATATGTGATATAAGTTTTTTATTGTGTTAAAATTAATTAAACAATAGATAGTAGGAGTACTTATGAAATATACAGCGGTTATTGTTGCAGCAGGAAAATCTGAAAGATTTGGTTCAGCAGTTAACAAATTATTATATAAGTTGTCTGATGGCTCACTTGTTATTGATAAGGCATTAGAGCCTTTTAGAGAAGATAAGGATTGTACTCAGATAGTTTTAGTCACCAACCCAGAAACAATTGACTATTTGGCGAAAAACAGAGCAACAGGTAAAGAGATGTATTGTCTTGGAGGGAAAACAAGAAGCGACTCGGTTTTTAATGGCTTAAAAGCAGTGAAGGAAAAGATAGTTTTAGTTCATGATGGAGCAAGATGTTATTTAAAGAATGAAGATTTAAACAATTTAAAAAAAGCAATGAAAACTGAAAGAGCAGCAATTTTAACTAAACCAATTGTTGATACTATTAAAGTAGTAAGTGAAGGTTACATTGTTAAAACAATTGATCGAAATATGTTAAATGGCGCTCAAACACCACAAGCTTTCTATGCTGATGAACTTATGGATTGTTATAAAAAGGCCAGAAAAGAAGGATTTATACCAACCGATGAAGCATCGGTTATTGAAAAATATAGCGATATTAAAATACGATGTGTTATTTCTAAAAATTATAATGAGAAAATTACCACAATTGATGATATAAAGTAGGGAGGTTAGTTTATGTACAAAAAAAGAAGAGAACAATTATTAACAATGTTAGACCAGTATTCAATTACTGTACTGATGGCTGGAAAGGCTCCTTATAGCATTGGAGATGCTAAATATCCATTTGAGGTAAATAGGTCTTTCTATTACTATACAGGGTTGGATAAAGAAAATTTAGTGTTGGTATTAGTTAAGTTAGATGAAAATACAACTAAAGAAATTTTATTTATTGAGCCATATGATGAAGTGCTGGCTAAATGGGTTGGTGGAAGAATTAGATCAAAACAAGCCAAAGAAATTAGTGGTATTGAAGATGTTAGATACCTTGATACCCTGCTACAGTCAATAGGAACTTACCTGAATTATCATGGTAAGGCGATAGATTTTATTTTGTGTGGTGATTTAACTAAACAAGAATTAGATCAACCTAATGCGACAGTAGATTTATTTAACAAGATTAAAAAGCTTCAGCCTCAAGTGGAGTGTACTAATATTTATGACAAAATATGTTCAATGAGAGTAATTAAAGATGAACACGAAATTGAACTAATTAAAAAAGCCATAGATGTAACTCAAGAGGGAATTGAAACAATGATGAGATACTCACATAGTAATGTTTGGGAAAATGAGTTGGAAGCATATTTTGATTTTGTCTTAAAATGTAAAAAGTGTAAAAATGCTTTTGCTACAATTTGTGCTACAGGTAAAAATGCGACCATTTTACATTATGTCGATAACAATGATTATGCTAAAACGGATGATTTAGTATTATGTGATTTAGGGGCTTCATATCAATATTACAACGCTGATATCACCAGAACTTTTCCTGTCAATGGTAAGTTTACTAGTCGTCAAAAAGAAATTTATGATATTGTCTTAAGAGCTAATAAACTTGTAGAAGCTCTGGCTAAACCAGGAGTTACTACTAAAGGATTAAATGAAGAAGTTATTAAGTTTTATGAAGTTGAACTAGCAGCTATTGGATTATTAGAGGATGGTAAAACGGTAAAGGATTATTATTATCATGGTGTTTCTCATATGTTGGGATTGGAAACTCATGATGTAGCTTTAGTAGATATGCCATTAAAACCAGGCTGTGTAATCACTAATGAGCCAGGTTTATACTTAGAGGATGAAGATATCGGTATTAGAATTGAAGATGATTTATTAATTACTGAAGATGGATGCATTAATTTAAGTAAAAATATTATTAAGGAAATTGAGGATATTGAAACATTCATGACTAAAAATTAGGAGTTGTAAAAAAATAAAAATATTATTTATAGAAAGGGAATTTTGACTTTACAATAAGGGGAAAATTTGCTAAAATGTAACAGCGTTCGGGTAAATTAATTATTTACTTCTTGCTTATTAATAAGCCGCTTAGACCAAAAGGAGGAAAAACATGAGAAAATATGAAATTATGTATATCCTTAACGCTTCAACTGAGGAAGCAGTTCGTACAGAAACCATTGAAACTCTACATAAAATCATCACAGATGCTGATGGAACTATTGAAAAAGTAGATGAATGGGGAATGAGAGAATTCGCTTATCCAATTGAAGACATGACAAAAGGATATTATGTAGTAATCACTATTAATGCTAATAATGATGCTATCGTAGAATTTGACCGTATCAGTCGTATCAATGCAAATGTTGTTCGCCATATGATTGTCAAAATTGATAAATAGGTGAAGGAATATGATTAATCGAGTTATTTTAATTGGTCGCTTGACCAAAGATCCAGTTTTGCGTAAAACACCAAATGGTGCATCAGTTTGTAATTTCTTTTTAGCAGTGAATAGAAGAAAAAGCAAAACAGATACAACTACACCAGATGCAGATTTTGTCCCATGTGTTGCATGGAATCAAACTGCCGAGTTAATTACTACATATTTACGCAAAGGTTCTCAACTTGGAGTTGAAGGAAAGATTCAAACAAGAAATTATGAAGATCCTAATACTCCAGGCAAAAGAGTTTATGTTGTCGAAGTTTTAGTAGACAGTATTATGTTTTTAGATAGTAAGAGTGCTTCAGCGGATAGTTCAGTATCATATACAACTGATTATTATCCAGATGAAAGTTATACAGATATGGCAGATAGTCCTAAATTGGATATTTCAAGTGATGATTTGCCATTCTAGAAAGGAAATTTAAAATGGCATTTAGAAGAAATAGACCTGGTCGTAGAAAAGTATGTTATTTTACTAAAAATAACATTACCTATATTGACTACAAAGATACTGAATTGTTAAAGAAATTTGTCTCACCTAATGGAAAAATTATTCCAAGAAGAGTAGCAGGGACAAGTGCTAAGTATCAACGTATGTTAGCTGTAGCTATCAAACGTGCTCGTCAAATGGCTTTATTACCATACGTTGTTGATTAATTAAAAAGTAAATTTTATTATAAGAGAATATTATGCAAAAAAGGTGATTTAAAAATCACTTTTTTTGATTCATCTATTGTTATTGCCAAAAACATTATCATATATTAATCACATATTATTTTATCGAAAAAATAAATATCTTGACTATATATAAACATATAGATATAATCAAATTAATTAAGGAAAAATGTGAAAAAAATAGAAAATAATCATATTAGTTTTTTTGTTTTTAGTTAAATAGGTGTTGTTTTAATCCAGTTATTAAATTAATTTTAAGGAGGAATGGACATGACAATTAAAAAAACTTCAGATTTATATGCATTAATTGGTGCAATAGCATTTACTATTCATGGATTATACATACTGTATGATATATTTTATTTCATGAATTTTGGTCTAAGCATTTGGTCTTTTCGTTCGTTACATTTTGTTATATGTATTGGTTTTGCCCTTTTATTATTTATTAAAAAGAAGAATATTGCTTTTGTTGTTGTTTCGGGATTAGATGTTCTTTATAGAGCATATGTAATCATTAATTCTTTTAATTATTTTGGTTTTGCTTCTTTTTTAGAACTTTTAGCTTCAATAAGTATGTTTATTATTATTGTATATAATTGCTCTAAAACTAGAAATGATAAATCAGAGATAATGAAAAAAGTATGGTTTATTCCAAGTCTGTTGATTGTTCTCAGATTTTTGTATTTGCTTATTTTTCATCGAATAGGGAACTATATATTATATTTATCTGAGTACGAAAATGGAATGTTATTAAATTACATATTAAGTCAATTGCTAGTATTATTCATTGATTTTATCTATTTTTTATCTTATACAATGCTAGCCCTATGGTTTAAAGAGAAAGCTAAAGAAGATTCTAATGTTTCAGTTGTCTAACATAATAATTTTGCTGAAAAAGAGCAAAACATAGATAGATATCATTGGAAATTTTCAAGTTAAAAACACTACTAAATAACATAGGCATATTGTTATGCCTATTTTTAGTGTTGACTTAAAACTTTTTAAAGTTGGTCTTCAGAGTTTTACAACATTTCAATAATGTTTTATAATTACTATGTATCTTTGTATGTAAAAGATGTTTTTGTTGTAGGAGAAATTGAAAATGCGTAAATCAAGAGTAAATAGTATAACTTATGGGGCATTGTTTTGTGCTTTAACAGGAGTACTAGTTTATATAAATCGTCTATTAGCTAATGGTTTAGAATTATATTTTTTTTGGATTATTCCAATTCCAGTAATCATCTATATCATTAAGTTTGATGTTAAGCAAGCTATTGTTATGAATACTGCAATGGTACTTATGACAATGATTATTGCTGGTCCAATTTCAACAAGCACTTTTTATGTTTTAGGTTCAGTAGTTGCTGGCACTGTTTATGGAGCAGGCCTTATAAAACAAAAAAGTGCAGGTTATTTAATTACTTCAGTAGTTGTAGTTTCAATGGTGATGATGTTTATTTCATATTTTGTCTTTGCTAAATTTTTTGGCTATGACTTAATGGCAGAAATGGATTTTATGAAAAATACCATGGCTACTTTGGTTGAGAAGATGGCAAAAGGAGATGCCAGCGTTTATTCAACACTTATGTCTATTTTTGACAATAATGCGATATTTTCAATTATTATTATCTCATCAGTATTAAGTTCGCTTTTAGAAGGGTTTTTAGTTCACAGTATTGCTTTTTTAGTTTTAAAAAGACTTAAGATGGTTACTCCGCCAATGAAATCAGTAAGCGAACTTTATGCTCCGTTATGGTTAAAACTAATAGTTATTGCTGGACTAGCTGGAAACATCTTAATGACTCAGTTTTCAGCTGTTGCCCAATATAAAAATATAATTTTTCCTATAACAGTTATCGCATATATTGTGTGTTTTATGTTTGGTTATATTTTGATTTCAACTCTTATTGCGATTAGAATACCAAATAATAGAACTAGAGCCAGTATTTCAGTTATCGTGTTGTTATTAGCATTATTTTTGTCAGCTGCAGTTATTGGAGTTGGAATTTTTGATATCTTTACTTCATTTAGAAAAACATTAATAGAGGAGATGAAAAATTATGTTAAACAAAATGGACAAGCTTAAACTTGTTGCCTTAATTCTTGTTTTAATTGAAACTGTTTTAGCATTATTTTTTGAATTTATTTTAAAAATTAAATATAGTTTCTTAGTATATGTTTTCATTGTGGCAAATTTTGTTTTGTTAATTTATATTTTCCTAGTAGTAGAGTTAGATAAGAGAAAACGTACAGTTGATATAAACAGAGTGTTGGGAACAGAAGCGAAAGAAGCTTTAGAATATGCTAAGGTAGGAATTATTATTTATGATGATAACCATATTGCTACTTGGGCTTCAGATTTCTTTGAAAATCGTGAAATAAAGATAATTGGTGAAAAAATTACCAAAATATTTCCTGAAATGGGTGTTTTGTTTTCCGGAGATAATCATCGTGTAGTGATTATTAATGAAGATGGTACAAAATATGAATGTATCAAAGAAGAAAGTTCGCAAGTAGTATTTGTCAAAGATATTACTGAAATGTATGATCTCAAAAAAGCTTATCAAGATGAAAAAATTGTCTTAGGTTTAATTAGTTTAGATAATTATGAAGAGACAATTCGCAATGAAGATGAACAAAAAATTGCTCAAATCAACACTAATATTCGTCAAAAAATAGTATCATGGGCAATAGGCCATGGAGCAGTCATCAGACGAATTAGAAGTGATAGATTCTTTGCGGTAATAAATCACAAAAATTTCCAAGAAATGGTTAGCAGTAAATTTGCGATTTTAAATGAAATAAAAGAAGCCGCTAGAACTCTTGATGTTTCAATAACATCTTCAATGGCATATAGTTATGGCGACAGCAGTATAGATGAATTAGATAACACTTTAAACAGTATGTTAGAATTAGTACTATCTAGAGGAGGAGACCAAGTTGCGGTAAAACAACATGGTAGAGAAGTTGAATTCTTTGGTCAATCCTCAGAAGCCAGCGAAAAAACTTCTAAAGTTAGGGCTAGAGTTATGGCACAGAGTTTAGAAAAAATATTTGATGAAAGTTCAAGTGTCTTTGTTATACCACATAATGATGCTGATTTAGATAGTTTTGGCGCTTGTCTGGGTGTTAGTAGAATGGTTTTCTCTTTAGAGAAAAAAGCATATATTGTGTTTAATGATATAAATATTGAGCCAGTTACAGAAGCAATATATGAAGAAAATATTATGAATTTAATTGAAAACCATATCTTTGTCAGCGAAGAAGAGGCTTTATCTTTTATGGATGAAGATTCACTGGTAGTAGCAGTGGATCATCATAGTTTAGATTTAACCAGTACACCAAAATTAGTAGAAAAAGCTCAAAAGATTGTTATCATTGACCATCATCGTAGAAAAAGTGAAACAAATATTAGTGCCATGTTAATATATAATGAACCAAGTGCTTCTTCAACAGTTGAATTAGTAACAGAGTTGATGCAATATTCACATAATAATATTGAATTAACAGAATTAGAAGCAACCATTATGTATGCTGGAATTTTAGTAGATACTGATGAATTAAAATCTAGAACATCTGCTAGAACATTTGAAGCGTGTGCAACACTTAAAAAAAGTGGAAGTAATACTTCTTTAGCTTATTATTGGCTAAAAGAAGGAATACAGGATTTTGTAGATAAAACAACAATTTCTAAACATATGGAAATTGTAAAAGATAATATCGCCATCAGTGCGGTAACTAAAGAGGGAAAGTATTTATCAAGGACAACTTTAGCTAAGGGAGCTAATCATCTGTGTTCAATTAAAGGAATTGAAGCAGCGTTTGTTATTGCTCAAATAGACAGCAGTACTTTTGCCATTTCAGCTAGAAGTAATAATGATGTTAATGTCCAAATTATTATGGAAAAAATGGGGGGTGGAGGTCACTTTAATGCTGCAGGTTTGCAAAGAACAAATACCAGTTTAAAAGCATTAAAAGATGAGCTGATTTTGGTAATTGAAGAATATCAACAAGGAGGTAGTAATAATGAAAGTGATCCTATTGACTGATGTTAAAAACGTTGGAAAGAAAAATGAAATTAAAGAAGTAGCAGCAGGTTATGCTCGCAATTATTTAATTAAAAATGGTTTTGCAGTTGAAGCTACTAAAAGAGCTTTAGAAATATTACAAAATCAAAAAAATGAAGCAGCTGCTGATTTAAAGGCTAAAAAGCAGGAAGCCTTAGATTTAAAAGAAAAATTGGAAAAGTTAATTTTAACATTTAAAGTTAAAAGTGGAACTGATGGTAAATTATTTGGTAGTATTAATTCTGGCAAGATAGCTGATGAATTGGCAAAACAACATAAGATTACGGTGGACAGACGTAAATTTGTTGATTTTGAAAATATTACTAAATTAGGTGATTATGAAGTGCAAGTTGAATTATTTAAAGAAGTAATTGCAAAATTTAAAATAGAAGTTATAGGTTTATAGGAGGGTATTTATGACTTTACAAGTACCAGCAAGTATTGATGCTGAACAGGCTTTATTAGGCTCATTATTTTTATACCCAGAGACATTTAGATTTACCTTTGAAGAAAATTTACTGCCAGAGGACTTTTTTGTGGTAGCAAATAGAAAAATCTATCAAGCAATGTTAGATTTAAATCAAGAAGATAAACCTACTGATGTCGCAACAGTTATTACTAGACTGCAAGATATTCAAGAGTTGAATAGTGTTGGTGGAGTAGACTACATCATGCATTTAACTGATCTGGCAATCAGCAGTGCAAACTCTGTTCACTATATAACATTGCTAAAAGAAAAAGCATTGTTAAGAAGATTGATTGAAGTTTCAGAAAAAATCAAAAAGAGAAGTTATGAAGGGCAATATGAACCTCTGGATGTTTTAAATGAAGCTGAAAGTTTAATTTTAAAGGTCAGCAGAGATAGAAAAGTTTCAGAATTTAAAAATAGCAAAGAAACATTTGATGAATTAATTGAAAGAATACACACTTTGAGGGAAAAAGGTGGAATGACTGGCGTTCCTTCAGGTTATAAATATCTGGATAATATAACTAATGGTTTTCAAAATGGCGATTTAATTATCGTAGCAGCTAGACCTTCGGTAGGAAAAACAGCTTTTGCCTTAAATATTGCCAGTAATGCTGCGATTAGATATCAAAAAAATGTGGCTGTATTCTCACTTGAGATGCCAGCTATTCACTTGGCAATGAGAATGTTGTCCGCAAAAAGTACTGTCGAATCAGAAAAAATTAGAACAGGTAGAAACTTAACTAATGAAGATTGGGCTAAAATAGATCAAGCTAAAAGCCAATTGGAAAAAGCTGGTATCTTTATTGATGATTCACCAATTATTAAAGTTAATGATATTTTTGCTAAATGTCGTAAATTACAAGCTGACCATGGTTTAGATATGATTATTGTTGACTATTTACAATTAATTGCTCCTTCAGTTTCTAAAGGAGATAACAGGCAATTGGAAGTAAGTGAAATTTCTCGTTCTTTAAAACAGATGGCTAGGGAATTAAATGTTCCAGTTGTAGCTTTATCGCAATTGTCGAGAAATGTTGAAGGAAGAGATAGAAATCCAATTCTATCTGATTTAAGAGAATCTGGAGCTATTGAACAAGATGCTGATGTGGTTATGTTTTTACATCGTCCAAAAAATAAAACTGAAGATGTTGATGAATCTTTACCAAAAGATGATTTGCAGGATATCTTGTTAATTATTGCTAAACACAGAAATGGGGCAATTGGTGAATTATTATTGGCCTTTAAGTCTTCAATAAATGCTTTCTATACCAAAGAAACTAGATATAATGAGGGATAGTATGAAAAGAAAAAAAGAATTAATTGCAATATTTATAAGCCTTATTTTATCTATTTTGATTGTTATGTTTTTTCCTTCAAACATTGGAAAACAAGCACTCATCTCTAATATCAACTTGAGTGAAGAAAAATCACACATTGCTCAAAAAATTGAATATGTATCATTGGAGCCTATTGATGTAATAAAGGTTTATCATAAGGGTAATTTGATAGGTATTATCTATGATAGTGAACTCATTCAAAATGCTATTGACATGGAAGAGGCAAAATTAGCTGGAACAAAGTTTGAAGGCTATGAGATTGATATTAGTAGTGAACTATATATTTTAAAAGAGAAATCTTTCTGGAAATACGAAAATAAAGATCAAGAAATATTATCGTATATTATTGATAACAACCTTTTAGTTGTTCAGGCAGTTAGGATAGATATTGTTAAGGAAAATGATATAGTCGATACGATATATGTAAAGTCTATCGAAGAGTTTTCTAATGCTTTAAGAAGATTTGCTTTATGTTTTATTGATGAAAAGACTTATGTTGCTTTAGAAAATCATGAAAAGATTCTGGATTTAACCACTTATGGAAGTCAGGATAAAAATATTTACATTGAAGAAACTATTAAAGCAACTCCTACTGGAGCTAGCACTAAAGAACTTTTTGCTGATGAAGAGGCAATCTTTATGTACTTATGTTATGGGCGAGATTATCAATTGGAATACTATACAGTTGTTGAATATGATACTATCAGTGGTGTTGCTTCAAAAACAGGTTTATTAGCTAAACAGCTTTTGGCAATAAATGATGATATTGATAATATAAACCAAGCTTTGATAGTAGGCCAACAATTAATTGTTACTTATTTTACTCCACCAATAACAGTAGTTGTGGAGCAACAACGTTTAGTGCAAGAAGTAACATATCCAACAGAAAGTACATATACTTTTGATATGACATTAAAAAGAGGAGAGGTAGTTGAAGATGTTGCTCCTGCAACAGGATATAACGATGCTACTTACACGGATATTTACGTAAATGGCATCCTTACAAGTTATCGTCAAGATAGCGTGGTGGTAAGGGTTGAACCAACAGTTGGCCAATATAGATATAATATGCAAGATTATAGTGATCGAGGAGTATTTTTCTCATTACCTGTAAGAAACCCGGTTATTACCTGTGACTTTTATTGTTATGCCAATCATCATGGTTGTGACTTTATTGATAGATATAATCGTTATGGTGATGTTTTAGCTGTTGCTGATGGCACAGTTATTAGAAAAGGTTATAACTCAACTATGGGATACTATTATTACATCAATCATAGTAATGGTATTATAGCTAGGTATTTACATATGAAGACACCAGGATATAAAGAAATTGGAGATATTGTTTTAAGAGGAGAAGTAATTGGACAAATTGGAAATACTGGGCGCAGTACTGGACCGCACTTAGATATTGGTATTTATATTGATGGAAAACTTATTGATCCATGTTGGGTTTTGCCTTGTGAACAGGCCTCTTATTGGTAATGAAATATTATATTTTAGCTAGCGGTTCAAAAGGTAATTGTACAGTTGTAACAAGTAAAAATACTTCCATCATGATTGATTGTGGGATAACACAGAAATATTTAAAAGAGTCATTTGGTAAAATAGGACTAAAATATCAAGATTTGGATGGAGTGTTAATTACTCATAGTCATAGTGACCATTTAAATAATACTAAGATCATTAAAGACTTAAATGTTTATTCTCCTTTTAAAATTAGTGGTTTAAATAAAAATCATCTCATTAAACCAATAGAAGTATTTACGATAAAAGATTTAGATATTTTGGCAATACCGCTTTCTCATGATACTGATATTACGGTGGGCTATGTTATCTTTGATGGGCAGGAAACTTTAGTAATGGTAACAGATACAGGTTATTTATCTGATAAAAATATAAAGATTATTAAAAATGCTAATTACTATATAATTGAAAGTAATCATGATACAGAAATGTTACTGAATACAATGAGACCAAAATATGTTAAAAACTGCATTATATCTGATTATGGTCATTTGTCCAATGAAGACTGTGGATATGTTTTAGCTCAGTGCATTAATGAGGACACAAAGGAAATTGTCTTGGCTCATATTTCTCAAGAAGCAAATAATACAAAGCTAGCTTATGATACAGTAATTGATATACTTGATAAAAAAGAAATTGATTATCAGAATATTAAAATTATAGCAGCAAAACAATTTGAAATAATTGAAGGTGGATCTTAAGATTCACTTTTTTAATTGCACTGTTTTTAATATGATATACTTATTGAGTAGGAGATTAATAAGTATGGTAGATGTAATTGTAGTAGGAGCAGGACATGCAGGGTGTGAAGCAGCACTAGCCACCAGCAGGCTAGGTTTTAATACTGTTTTATGCACTATAGATAAAAACTTTACTGCTTCTTTACCATGCAATCCTTCTATAGGTGGACCAGCAAAAGGAGTAGTTGTTAGAGAAATTGATGCTTTGGGTGGTCAAATGGCAAAAATAGCTGATGAGACAGCTTTACAACTTAAAATGTTAAATACTACAAAGGGACCAGGAGTAAGAAGTTTAAGAATTCAAGCGGATAAGATTTTATATAAAAAAAGGATGTTGGAAGTTTTAGAAAAACAGAAAAACTTAACACTTAAAGAGTGTATGGTTGAAGATATTATTGTTAAAGATAATACCGTTAAGGGAGTATCAACAGAGACAGGAGAGGTAATAGAAAGCAAGATTGTAATATTGACTACGGGAACTTTTATGAATTCCAAGATTATGGTTTCTAATCATATAACTTTTCAAGGTCCAGACAATCTAAGGACATCAAAAAATCTTTCTCAAAAATTGAAAGATTTAGGTTTTAGAATTTTTAGATTAAAAACAGGTACTCCAGCTAGAATAAAAACAGATTCTATCGATTTTTCATGTGCGACACTTGAACCAGGAAATACCGAAACTGAAGCATTTTCTTTTGAAACAGAAAAAGTACTGCCATTAAAAGAGCAGGTACCTTGTTATTTGATATACACTCAACCTGAAACTCATCAAATAATACAAGAAAACTTACATAAATCAAGTATGTATTCAGGGGTTGTCGAGGGAATAGGAACTAGATATTGCCCTTCCGTGGAAGATAAAATAGTTAGGTTTGCTGATAAGGAAAGACATCAGATTTTCCTAGAACCAGAATCGTTGTCATTAGATACAACCTATGTCCAAGGGTTTTCAACTAGTATGCCCTATGATGTTCAAGACAGAATGCTTTATTCTTTACCTGGTTTTAAAAATCATGTCGTTGATAAATATGCCTATGCTATTGAGTATGATGCAATTGACCCATTACAGTTAAAGCCATCTTTAGAAACAAAAGTTGTTGAAAATTTATTTTGTGCTGGTCAAATTAATGGCACTTCAGGTTATGAAGAAGCAGCTGGTCAAGGATTGATGGCGGGTATTAATGCTATTAATAAATTAAAAGGTAAACAACCGTTGATTTTAAGAAGAGATGAAGCCTATATTGGAGTTATGATTGATGATTTAGTTACCAAAGGAACTAAAGAACCATATCGCTTATTAACCAGTAGAGCAGAATATCGTTTATTGTTGAGACATGATAATGCTGATCAAAGATTGACAAATTATGGTTATGAAGCAGGTTTGATTAGTGAGGAAAGATATCAAAAGTTTGTTTCAAAAGTAAAACAATTAGAATACTATAAACAATTGTTAAAAGAAACAAAGGTTAATAATAGTCCACAGTTATTAGATTATTTAATTAAAAAAGGTTATGAAGATAATAAAAACCAAGGTAATTGCCTTGATCTAATTAAAAGACCTAATGTGGAAACAAAAACAATTTGTCAGCTACACGATATTGAAATAGATGAAAAGCTGGCTAATCAGTTAGATATAGAAATTAAATTTGAGGGTTATATTTCTAAAACTAGAAGAGAAGCGGCTAATTTAATCAGATTAGAGAAACAACCACTACCATATGATTTGGATTATGATAAGATAGTCAATTTATCAATTGAAGCAAAAGAAAAGCTTTTGAAAGTAAGACCGCTAACTATTGGTCAAGCTTCAAGAATTTCTGGAGTAAATCCAGCTGATATTATTACTATCCAAATCTATTTAAAACAATCTAAAACAGTTTAATAGAATAAATAAAAGGAATTGGTCTTAACCTAATTCCTTATTTTTCTGACAACTCTTATTACGATAGAAAATCATATTACATGTGGGGAATAAAACATTAAATTTATATTTTAAATGCGATAAAGTTTTTTTATTTGGGTTATGTCATCTAGCACAGCAATAATTTCGCTAGATTGATAAAACATCCCTTTTTTTTGGTTTCCAAATTTAGTTAAAATCCCATATCCAATAGCTCTATCAATAAGTTTATTTGCTCCTCTTAAAGTTAAATGAAGTTTTTCCTTTATTAAATTTGTATTTATGACTGGTTGTTCTATGAGCAAGTATATTAATTTCCAAATAGTTGAAGTTTTTCTTTCATTTATGATATTTTCCCAATTTTGAATAATTGAAGAAATTTTTGCAGAAACATTTTCGCCAATTGCTAAGGATAATTCAATGGCTTTAAAAACTTGTTCAATAATTGGAAGTGGATTTCCTTCTTGATACGCCTTTAATGAATTTAAATAACTATCAAGATTATTTAAAAGTCCAGCGGATATTGGCAGTGCAATTGTATGTAGTACTCCATCATCTTTCAAAGATTTATGGATAAGTGTTCTTCCAGTACGACCATTTCCATCAACGAAAGGATGAATTGTTTCAAATTGAGCATGTAGAATTGCTGCCTTAACAATAGGATTTACATCTATTCTTTTTGAGTAAATAACCAAATCATTCATATAATATTCCAATTTAGAATGATGCACAGGAACAAATGTAGCTTGGTGAGGCGAATAGCTTGTGCCACCAATCCAAACTGGTTCATTTCTATATTCGCCAGCTAAATTTCCTAGGGAAGATTCCATAAGGGTTTTGTGGATGTGTAGAATTGTTTCATTTGATATTTTTTCAGAAATATTCAATGCTTTTTTCATTGCGAAAACATTACCTGCAATTAATAAGGCATTAGTGGGACCTTTATTAGTCAATTCTGCTAAAGCAATATTTCGAATGCTAGATGTCAAATTTTCAATTTGTGAGCTAGCTGCTGATTCACTTCTCAGTAAAACACTTGGAAAAGAATACCCTTTTTGAGTTTGAAGCAAGTCAAATCTGCCAATATTAATCATTAAATCAGAAATTGCTACATCAAGATCTGCGGGAAGGA
This sequence comes from Erysipelotrichia bacterium, assembly GCA_012799935.1. Taxonomy (GTDB): domain Bacteria; phylum Bacillota_I; class Bacilli_A; order Erysipelotrichales; family Erysipelotrichaceae; genus UBA1783. The sequence continues at coordinate 15,190 of JAAZKG010000089.1, forward strand.
TAATATTTTTTTCAGCAATAGTATTGGGTATAGAAGACTGATAAGTAGGAAGAATTTTGCTTTTAGAACTTCTTGATAAACCTTCAAGTTCAACACTACTTTTCCAAGGAATGGTTTCGTATTTTAATGGATTCCAATTAGTCATTTCTGCTTTCTCTCCTTTCCAAAAAAACTGAAAGATGGTTATAGTTCTTTTTGTCTCTTTGAGAGAATTATAACATTTTTTCTTTTGAAGTCAATATAAAAAGGAACTGAAATTAGTTTCAGTTCCTTTTAACTGCAGAAAAGAGTTATGACTAGTTTTATTATCTAACTTATTTAATTGTTTTTTTAATAAGAGCTATTGTTTTTGGTAGCGCCAGAGCATAAATGATAGCTAATAATATTCCAGCAGCAATCTTTAAGGGAATAGAGCCAAAAACTAAAACAGTAGAATAATAACCATATATTTTAGCATCGATAAATAAAGCTAAGGTATTTAAGGTTGTTACTAAAAGGGCTGAGAAAATAGCAATCATAGAAATTGTTTTGAAATCTAACTGTTCTTTTCTTTTATCAGCAATAAAACCTACTGTCAGCCCACTAAGAGCATGTGGCAAAACCCACAACAGAGTAGTAGCAGTAAAACCATATCCTGAAAATAGTATTTGATATAAAAAACTTCCAATAAAACCGACCATAAAGCCTTCAAGTTTACCAAGTAGTAACCCAGCAACTAAAACAGGAAAAGCTTCAAAAGTAAATTTGAAGTTTAATAGTTTTACAGGAGTTAATATTGATAAAATAACTTTCATCGCTATTAACATTGACATGGTAGTTAATCGTTTAGTTGTCATAATTAGTTCCTTACAAGTAAATATCATATCATAACTTTCTCTTGGCTGAAATGGCTAAATTATTTAATAATACCGCAATAGTTACAGAACCTACCCCTTTTGGTACTGGAGAAATATTTTCAACAATATTTATCACTTCATCAAATAATACATCACCACATAATTTACCCTTTTTGTGATTATAATTAATTCCTACATCTATAACTGTTTGATTACTGCTAAAGTAGTCTTTATTTAATGTTTCCATTTGTCCACTACAAGCAATGATAATGTCAGCTTGTTTTGTTAAAGCAGGAATATTTTCGCTTTTTGAATGACAGATAGTAACTGTACAGTTTTCATTTAAAAGCAAGATACTAACAGGTTTACCAACTATTAAGCTTCTACCAATAACCACCGCTTTTTTGCCAACTAAAGGAATGTTGTAGTACTTTAGTATTTCAATGACTGCTTGAGCGGTACAAGGAGCAAAGTATTTGTTGGTATTGCTAAAAAGTGAAGATAAGGAGATATCACTACTGCCATCAATATCTTTAGTTGGGTTTAGATAGTTTCTAGCTTTTTCATTATCCAAATGTTTTGGTAAAGGTCGAAGTATTAAAATACCATCAATATCATTGTCATTATTTAACGAATCTAAAATGTGATAAAACTTTTCATATTCAATATCTTTATCTAAGATAATTGATTTGACATTAATTTCTAGTTGTTGGCAGCGTTTAGTTGCTGCTTTTTCATAAGAGATATCATCAGCATTTTCGCCAACTCTTACTATAGCTAAAGTAGCTTTTTTCCCATGTATTTTAAGTATTTTAACTGTTTTTCTAGTTTGTTCACTAATATGATCACTTACTGCTTTACCATATAAAATGTTAGCCATTATATCATCTCCTTATTGATATTTTCGAAAATAGTTTTAGCCAATTTCCCATATTTTTCTACCAACTTATCAACTTGATTGTTTCTTTCTTGGGCAAATTCTTTATTTTTCATTAACTTAGTATTAACTTTAACATTAATACTACAACCATATAAAGCCCCGTAAGCTAGCATTGCTGCAGTAGCAATATCAGAGATAGCTAATTTGGCTCCGATTTGTCCATATCGTTGTAATAATTCTATTACTTGACAGATATCTTTTAAGATAATTAGTGGACCACTACTAGCATCAACTAAGCACTTTTCTAGAATTTGCTCTCTGTTAGGATCTTTCTTATCTAATGAGTAAGCTTTTGATAGTGGCAAAAAACTTTCAGCATCAAAATTAATATCTTCTAAAAGTTTAATTCGTAGATTTTCTGATTTGATATTTAGTTGTTTAATCTCTTCTTCAACATCATTATATCTTTTTTTACCAATAGTTAAAGAAGCTACCATACTACCAAGTGATGAAGATAGAGCTCCAACAAGAGCACATACTCCTCCACCTCCTGGAATTGGTGCATTACTAGATAAGTCAATTGTAAATTGTTCAATAGTTTGTTTATACATGTTTTTCATCCTTTAAAATAGCCCAGTAATTATACCACGCTCATCAACATCGATATTTTCAGCTGCCGGAACTTTTGGTAGCCCTGGCATGGTCATAATATCTCCAGTTAAAGCAACAATGAAACCAGCTCCTGATGATACTTTTAACTCTCTTATAGTAATAGTAAAGTCTTTTGGTGCTGCCAGTTTTTTGGGATCATCAGAAAATGAATATTGGGTTTTGGCCATACAAATAGGAAGATTAGAAAATCCTAATTCTTCAAGTTGTTGCAGTTGTTTTAAAGCGTTTGAGGTAAGTTCTATTTTTTCAGCATGATAAATTTTAGTAGCTATGCTATTTAATTTATTGTAAATTGAATCATCTAAATCATAAGCAAACTTAAATTGATTTGATTTTTCAGCAAGTTTTATTACCTCATTAGCTAGTTTAATACCGCCATCGGAACCTTTTGAAAACACTTCACTTAAAGCAACATTAACATTTAGCTCTTTACATTTTTCTTCAATTAGTTTTAATTCTGCTTCACTATCATTAGGGAATTTATTAATAGCGACAACCACAGGAAGCTTAAAGACATTTTTAATGTTATCGATATGTTGTAAAAGGTTTGGCAAACCCTTTTCTAAAGCTTTTAAATTTTCTTGATTTAAATCTTTTTTATCCATCCCACCATGATTTTTTAGGGCTCGACAAGTAGCAACAATTACTATTGCAGCAGGTTTTAAATCAGCAATACGACATTTGATATCTAAGAATTTTTCTGCTCCTAAGTCAGCCCCAAACCCAGCTTCTGTGACAGTGTAATCAGCAAGTTTTAAAGCTAATTTTGTTGCAATTAAACTATTACAACCATGAGCAATATTGGCAAATGGGCCACCATGGACAAAGGCTGGTGTCGTTTCTAAAGTTTGAACTAAGTTAGGTTTTAAAGCATCTTTTAATAAAGTGGCCATTGCACCATGGGCTTTAAGTTTTTCAGCTTTGATGGGATTGCCATCATAAGTGTAACCAATTGTAATATTACCAAGTCTTTGTTTTAAGTCGGTAATATTATTGCTTAAACATAAAATTGCCATCACTTCACTGGCAACCGTAATATCAAAGCCATCTTCTCTTGGTGTGCCATCACTTCTACTACCTAAACCACAGATAATATTTCTTAATTGGCGATCATTTATATCAATAGCTCTTTTCCAGCTGATTCTTCTAGGATCAATGTTTAAACTATTTCCTTGTTGAATATGATTATCAATCATGGCAGCTAGCAAATTGTTTGCAGCGGATACAGCATGGAAATCACCAGTAAAATGTAGGTTGATATCTTCCATTGGAACTACCTGAGCATAACCTCCTCCAGCTGCTCCTCCTTTTATACCAAAAACTGGTCCCAATGATGGTTCCCTTAAAGTTAACATGGTTTTTTTACCTAGTTTGGTTAAAGCATCAGCTAAACCAACGGTAGTGGTAGTTTTTCCTTCACCAGCTGAAGTAGGGTTAATAGCAGTAACTAAAATAAGTTTACCATTTTCTTTATCTTTTAAATCTTCCAGCAAATGATAGTCAATTTTGGCTTTGAAGTTGCCATATTGTTCGATATATTTTTTATCAATATTTACTTTTTTCGCAATTTCTAAAATATGTTTTTTCTGGCAATTTTGAGCTATTTGAATATCGGTTAGCATTATTAATTCCCTCCCTTATTTAGTTAGGCCTTTTATTTATTATAATGTTTTTTCATGTATTTGAAAATAACAAGAAAGATAGTAATATAGATATTAATTAAAGAGGTATAGGTTATGTTGTATTTTTCTAATGATTATAGTCAAGGTGCTCATCCAGAAGTGCTAAAGCATTTGGTTGAAACAAATATGGTTTCTGTTAATGGTTATGGAGAAGATATTTTTTGTGCTAGAGCTAAAGAAAAAATAAAAGAGGCTATTGCTTCTCCAAAAGCAGAAGTTTTCTTTTTAGTTAGCGGGACTCAAACCAACCAGGTAGTTATTAACAGTATGTTACAGAAACATCAAGGTGTAATTTCAGCTGATACTGGTCATATTGCCACTCATGAAGCTGGAGCAATTGAATTTACTGGCAATAAAGTTCTAGCAATCAAACATACAGATGGGAAAATCAATAGTGATGATTTGAAAGAATATTTGAAGAATTTTTATAGTGATGAAAATCATGAACATATGGTCTATCCAGGAATGGTTTATATTTCATTTTCAACTGAGTATGGAACTATTTATTATAAAGATGAATTGGTTTCTTTACATAATGTTTGCCAAGAGTATCAAATTCCTTTGTATATCGATGGTGCAAGATTGGGATATGGTATTATGGCAGAAGATAGTGATGTGACTTTAAAAGATATTGCGGAAAATTGTGATGTTTTTTACATTGGTGGTACCAAAGTAGGGGCTTTATGTGGTGAAGCAGTAGTATTTACTAAAAACAATGTTCCTGTCTGTTTTACAACTTTAATAAAAAAACATGGGGCTTTACTGTCAAAGGGTAGGCTTTTAGGGGTTCAGTTTGAGACATTATTTACTGATAACTTATATTTAAAAATAAGTAAACATGCAGTTGAGATGGCTACTTATTTAAGAAAAGGACTAGAAGAAAAAGGTTATAAGTTTTTTATTGAAAATAAAACAAACCAAACTTTCATTATTTTAGAAAATGAGAAATTAAAGAAATTACAAGAAAAGGTAGTTGTCTCTTTTTGGGAAAAATATGATGAAAATCAGACTGTAATTCGTCTGGCAACTTGCTGGGCAACTCAAAAAGAAGATGTTGTAAAGCTATTAAAGATTATGTAAATTGTTTCACAAACTGTTTTTAAATAGTATTGAAAAGTGTTATAATTTTATTGTATCTAAAAGGAGGTTTTGTTATGTCTAAACGTACAGTTAGAGATTTAGATGTTAAAGGTAAAAAGGTCTTAGTCAGAGTTGACTTTAACGTTCCTCAATCAGCAGGAGTTATCACAGATGACAATCGTATTGTGGCTGCTTTACCAACAATTAATTATTTATTAGAAAAAGGTGCTAAGGTTATTTTATTCTCACACTTGGGAAAAGTTGATCATAAAGATCCAGAAAAAACAGCTAGTGACAAGGCTAAAAACAATATGTCTATCGTCGCAATTAAATTACAGGAATATTTGCCAAATGCTAAGGTTACATTTGTTGATGCAACTAGAGGCGAAAAACTCGAGGTAGCGATTAATGAATTAACTGAAGGCAATATAGTACTTATGCAAAATACACGTTATGAAGCAGGTGAAAGCAAAAATGATCCTGAACTGTCAGCTTATTGGGCATCACTGGCTGATTTATATGTTTCTGATGCTTTTGGTTCAGTACATAGAGCACATGCATCAACAGTTGGTGTGGCTAGTTTACTTCCAAATGCGGTAGGTTTTTTAATTGAAAAAGAATTAGAATTTTTAGGAAATGCAGTTGAGCATCCAGTTAGACCATTTGTTGCTATTTTAGGTGGTGCTAAAGTTGCTGATAAACTAAAAGTTATCGATAATTTATTGGAAAAATGTGACACCTTAATTATCGGTGGTGGTATGGCTTACACTTTTTTAAAAGCTCAAGGCTTGGAAGTTGGAGAGTCATTAGTTGACTTAGAACAGGTTGAATACTGTGGTGAAATGATTAAAAAGGCTGAAAAGTTAAAAAAGAAATTATTACTTCCTGTTGATACTGTTGTTGCTGATAGTTTCCCTAATCCTATTGATGGGGAAATTGAAATTAAAACAGTTGATTCAGATGCTATTCCAACTGATATGCAAGGCTTAGACATTGGTGAAAAAACTGCTGATTTATTTGCTGCAGAAGTTAAAAAGGCAAAGACTGTTGTTTGGAATGGACCAATGGGTGTTTTTGAAAATCCACTGTTAGCTAAAGGTACAAATGCTATTGCTCAGGCTTTAACTGAAACAGATGGAACAACAATTATTGGTGGTGGTGATAGCGCTGCTGCTATTAAACAGTTAGGTTACGCTGATAAGGTTAGTCATGTTTCTACTGGTGGAGGAGCTTCACTAGAATTTTTAGAAGGTAATGGTTTACCAGGCGTAGATGTTATAAATGAAATTTAAGAAGAGGGGGATAAAATGAGAAAACCTATTATCGTTGGTAACTGGAAGATGAACAAAACTATTGCTGAAGCTGTGGATTTCATTTCAGCAGTTGATCCTTATCTTGATGGTGTTAATACTGCAGATTTTGGGGTAGCAACATCATATCTTGCTTTAGAAAGTTCAATTAAAAATGCTAAAAACTTAATCATAGCAGCTGAAAATTGTCATTTTGAAAATAGTGGTGCTTATACAGGTGAAGTATCTGTGCCAATGCTAGAAGAAATTGGTTTAAAATGGTGTATTGTTGGGCACTCTGAAAGAAGAGAGATGTTTGGTGATACTGATGAAACCGTTAATAAAAAAGTTAAAAAATTAATTGAAGCTGGTATGACTCCAATTATGTGTTGTGGTGAATCACTAGAAACATTTGAAGCTGGTGACACCGAAAGTTGGGTTAGAGGACAAATTGAAGCTGGCTTAGCTGGTGTTTGTGGTAAAGATGTAGCGAAGATGGTTATTGCTTATGAACCAATCTGGGCTATTGGAACTGGAAAAAGCGCTACTAAAGAAATTGCTCAGGATACTTGTGCAATTGTCAGGGACCAAGTTAAAAAGATGTATGGACAAGAAGTAGCCGAAAGTGTCAGAATTCAATATGGCGGAAGTGTTAAACCAGATAATATTGCTGCCTATATGGCAGAAAAAGACATCGATGGTGCCTTAATTGGTGGTGCTTCTTTAAAAGTTGATTCATTTAAAGAAATTATCGATGCTGTAAAATAAGGTATATTATTTTAGAAACAGATAAAAAAGAAGCGAAAAATTCAAATCAAGCTTCTTTTTTTATGTTGGTAATTCTTAAATGTTTTCAATAACTGCTATTGTTTTCCAATATTATTAATAATGTTTTGTGTATATTGAGTTGTTGATGCTTTACCACCTAAGTCCACTGTACAATTTTCTAAGTCATTAAAGGTATGGTTGATTGCATTTCTAATTAATACTGCTTCTTTTTCAAAACCTAGGTGTTCTAACATCATACAAGCGCTTAGAATAAATGCAGTAGGATTGGCAATATTTTTATTGGCGATATCTAAAGCTGAACCATGCACAGCTTCAAAGATTGCATATTCTTCATTCATGTTTACACTTGGCAACAAACCTAAGCCACCAATTAAACCACTTGTGAGATCAGATATGATATCTCCATATAAATTAGGCATAACAAGTACATCGTAGTTTTCAGGTTTCATAACTAATTGCATACATGCATTATCGACAATTAAGTCATTTGAAATAATGGAAGGGTAATCTTCTTTTATTTTATTAAATTCCTCTAAAAATAATCCATCAGTCATTTTTAAGATATTTGCCTTATGAACACAGGTAACTTTTCTTCTGTTGTTTTTTATTGCGTATTCAAAAGCTAGTTTAATGATCTTTCTTGAAGCTTTTCTTGTAATTTTTTTAATGGCAATAAATTCATCATCATTTATCTTTTTCTCTTCACCGATATATAAATCTTCAGTATTTTCTCTAAATACTACTAAATCAATATCACTGTATCTTGATTTAATCTGTTTGTATGATTTTGCTGGTCTTATATTTGCATAAAGATCAAACATAATTCTTAATTGAACATTTATACTCCTAAAACCTTTGCCTATTGGTGTAGAAATAGGAGCTTTTAAGGCTATTTTATTTTTTTTAAGTGAATCGATTGATTCTTGTGATATTAATATTCCATCTTTCTCGTATAAGATTTGTCCAATGTCATATTTTTCAAATATTATTGGTATATTTAAATGATTAAAAATTTGAATAACACTATTAGTTATTTCAGGGCCTATTCCATCCCCTTCAAATAATGTTACATATTTCATTCTACTATTTCTCCCACATATTGACCTGCAGGTCTAATAATTCTTCCGCTGTTTATTTTTTCTTCTATATTATGAGCCAGCCAACCAACAGCTCTGCTGGCAACAAAAAGAGGACTGAATAAATCTTCTGGAATCTTTAACATATCGTATATAAGTCCGCTATAGAAATCAACATTAGCACAGATATTAATTCCTTTTACCTCTTTTATATAATTACATGCGATATCTTCAAATCTTTTATAAAATTCAAAACAATCAATTTTATCTGACATTTCAGCAACTTCAGTGGCCTGCTTTTTAAGTAAGACACACCTAGGGTCTGATATTGTGTATACTGCATGCCCTAGACCATATACCAGACCTTTTTTATCAAAGAAATCTTTATTGAGTATTCTCTTGATAATATTTAAAATTTCTTCATCACTTGCATTTAGTCCAACTTCTTTAATTACTTCATCCATCATACGTTTACAAGTAGTATTAGCTCCACCATGTTTTGGCCCCTTTAAAGATCCTACAGCAGCAGCAAAAGATGAATAAATGTCTGTATCAGTAGAAGACACTACAAGACTTGCAAAGGTGGAGTTATTTCCAGCTCCGTGATCGGCATGTACTACCATCAACAAATCTAGAATTTTAACTTCTTCTTCATTATAATTATTTTCTCCCCTAAGCAGGTATAAAATACTTTCAGCGATACATAAATCATGTCTTATAGGATGAATTAACAGGCTCTGATTATTGATTAGATGTTTTTTAGCAGCATAAGAATAAACTATTATTGCAGGTAGTTTTGCGACTATTGATAATCCCTGTTTAAGCATACTTTCAACACTACAATCATCAGGATTGTCATCATATGAATACAGCAATAGTAAGGCACCTTGAATCTTATTCATAATATCAATAGAAGGCGCTTTGAGTATGTTGGTAGCTAAATAGCCTTCAGGAAGATCATATTTACTTCTTAGTTCTTTTTTAAAGATTGTCAGCTCTTTTTTATTTGGTAGGTATCCAAAAAGTAATAAAAAACAAATTTCTTCATAACCAGTTTGATTACTTGATGAAACCTTTTCATAAAGTGTCTTTAACGGTATACCTCGATAGTATAATTCTCCAGGTATATCTACTTTATTTCCTTTTTTATCTCTAGCATATCCAACAACATCTGCTATTCTTGTCAGACCAATTAAAACACCAGTGCCATCTTCATTTCTCAATCCTTTTTTTACATTATATTTTTTGTATAACTCATTTGGGATTTTGTTTTCCCTAATATACTTTTCGAAAATAGTTAATATTGTCTTATTCATAGCAAGTACCTCATTGAAAGTTTAACCCAAGTTATTTTTTTACGCAATACTTTGAGTTTAAAAGACCTCTTTAATATGCTATAATCTTTTACATTAAAGGGGAGATTACTATGAAAAGCTTAGCTTATAAAATTATTGAAAGTCATCTTAGTGAACCTGTGGAATTGAAGCCAGGTAATATTGTAAAAATCCAGATTGATAATACACTTACTCAGGATGCTACAGGCACGATGACATATTTGCAACTTGAAGCAATGGGTATTGATAAAGTTACTACTAAGTCATTAAGTTATGTTGATCATAATACATTACAGGATGGTTTTATGAATGCTGATGATCATAAATATTTACAGACCGTCGCAAATAGATATGGGGTGTACTTTTCTAAAGCAGGAAATGGAATATGTCATCAGGTACAGCTTGAAAGATTTGATGTTCCAGGAGAGACATTAATTGGTGCTGATTCACATACTCCAACTGCTGGAGGTATGGGAACTCTTGCTTTTGGTGCTGGAGGATTGGATGTTGCCTGTGCTATGGCAAAAATTCCCTATACAATAAAATTGCCAGAAGTTGTTAATGTAAAGCTAACTGGCAAACTAAGAAATGGAGTTAGTGCCAAAGATATAATTTTGAAGCTTTTAGAAATCAAAACCGTTAAAGGGGGATTAGGAAAAATATTTGAATATAGTGGAGAAGGAATAAAGACTTTAAGTGTTCCTGAAAGAAGCACTATTACCAATATGGGTGCAGAACTAGGAGCAACTACTTCTATTTTTCCTTCTGATGAAAATACTAAAGAATTTTTAGAAAAACAAGGAAGAGGGCATGATTATGTTGCTCTTAGTGCGGATGAAAATGCCTTGTATGATGAAGTAATTGAAATTAATTTAGATAAACTTGTTCCATTATGTGCCGCTCCTCATTCTCCAGATAATATTATGGTCGTTAAAGATTTAAATCATGTAAAGATAGATCAAGTATGCATAGGTTCATGTACCAATAGCAGTTTTATGGATTTATGTAATGTTGCTAGTATATTAAAAGGTAAAAAGGTGCATCCTGATGTGTCTTTAACGATTTCATTTGGTTCCAAACAGGTTTTAACGATGCTAAGTGAAACTGGAGCCTTAACTGATTTAATTGCCTGTGGAGCCAGAATATTGGAAGCGACATGTGGTCCTTGTATTGGTATGGGACAATCTCCAAGAAGCAAGGGAGTGTCCTTAAGAACATTTAATAGAAATTTTTGTGGCAGAAGCGGAACAATGGATGCAGATGTTTATCTGGTTTCTCCTGAAACGGCAGCGATTTCAGCGATTAATGGTTATATCAGTGATGCTACGGATGTGAAATATGAAAAAACTCCGCTACCTGAAAAGTTTACTATTGATGATTCAATGATTTTAGTTCCCGATTGTGATAAGAATAAACCAGTTATTAAAGGACCTAATATCAAAGATGTACCTATAGGAAAACCATTAAGTGATATCAGGGAAAAAGTAATGATTAAAGTTAAAGATAATATTACCACTGATCATATAAGTCCAGCAGGAGGTAAGGTATTGCCGTATAGAAGCAATATTGAAAAAATATCTGAGTTTACTTTTTCTCAATTAGATAAAGACTTTTATGATAGATGCAAGAAATATAATGGTGGAATTATTATTGCTGGAGACAACTATGGGCAAGGTTCTTCAAGAGAAGTTGCAGCTTTGGCACCGCTTTATTTAGGAATTAAAGCAGTTATTGCCAAATCTTTTGCCCGTATTCATGAGCAAAATTTAGTTAATAATGCCATATTGCCTTTAAAATTTATTAATGAAAAAGATTATCAATTAATTGAGTTGTTAGATGAATTAGTTATCAATGACTTAATTAAATTAAATGATAAAATTGAAGTTTTCAATAAAACAAAAAATATAAAAATATATGTTACTCATAACTTAAGTGAAGAACAAAAAGAAATAATTAGACAAGGCGGATTATTAAACAGTATTAAAAACAGGAAAATATAAACACAGTTTAAAGATTTATATTGATTACTTATTAATTAAAAACTAAAAGTAAGCATTATAAATAATGGGACATATCACAAAAGTTTTTTAAGAAATCAAAAACGACAATAATAATTGATAGGAAATTATCCTTTGGTGTTTTTGCAGTTATTATTGCTGATCTATTTTTGAAGATTTCAAAATTAACCCTAAAACAGTTCAATCACCCAAAAGAAAAGATGGCTTTTTCAGCCATTTTCTTTTAAAAATATTATTTTTGAATTATTTCTTCACTTATGAATTCTGCCTGATATTGTCCACTGGTAATTTCTTCAATTTCTAAAGAAAGATCTTCTTCAGTTTGGAAATAGTAAGTTACTTGTTCACAATAAGCACGATTAGTGATTGTAGCTTTGGTACTTAAAAGATATTCTAAACTGTTGATTAAACTATAGTCAGCAGTAATTTTATAATTATAAACAGTTGTTGGTATGGTTAGGGTTGCTAGTTTAATTGCTTCAGCAGTTGCTTGACTATAAGCTCTTATAAGTCCAGCAGTACCTAGTAAAGTGCCTCCAAAATATCTAACAACTACCGCCAAAACGTTATCAAGATTATGGTTCAATAATGTTTCCAGTATTGGCCTGCCAGCAGTAGAAGCAGGTTCACCATCATCATTACTTCTGGTAATATCACCAATCACTGCTCCGTAACAATAATGTCTGGCAGCTGGGTATTCTTTTTTGATTTCAACTAATTCATCTTTAATTTTATTATCATCATTAATAGGTAAAAGAATGCAATAAAACTTGGATTTTTTAACTTCTATTAAACTGACAACTTTTTCTTTTACATTAAACATCTTGACTTTCACCCCAATGTAATTATACATTAAATAGGTGTCCTTATGATATAATAAGCACGAAGAGGAAAAACTATGACAGGAAAAAGACAGTTATCTCCAAAGAAGAGAGCTCAACTTATTAAAAGAAGAAAAGAAAGAAGACTGATAAAAAAGGTATCGTTATATACATTTCTGATTAACCTTATAAGTGCAGTCGTTTTATTTGTGATGATTGCCAGTTATAAATTTTTACCATCAAAGTATTTAATTTTGTTAGGTGTTATTTTTGTAATAACAATATCAATTTTTGCGATAGCAGCTTTAATTCCTAACATTAAAAGTGGAATCAAGATTTTTCAAAGTGTTATCTCTGGTATTCTGGCTATTTTTATGATTGTTGGCTGCTTAATCTTGCCTGTTTATCTTGGCAAATTAGAAAGAATCTTTGTTTCAGTGCCAACTGAAGGAAGTTTGAATATTAATGTTTATGTTTTAAATGACACAGGGTTTAATGAAATTGAAGATTTAGCTGGGAAAACAGTAGGAATTCAAAAAGATTTAGACTTGGATTATCAAAACTATGCTATAAAAATAGTAAATAAAGAAATTGTTGGGCAAGATATTGAAGTTGTTGAACTAGAAAATATTTATTCGGCTGTAGAAAAACTTTACGCCAGAGAAGTCGACGCAATAATGTTAAATCAGGATTATGTAGACATCATTAAAGACAATAAAGATTTCTCTGATTTTGCCAGTAAGGTAAAACTTTTATATCAATGTACTCAAAAAATAAAAATAGTCACTGATACAGCTGCTATCAGTAATATTACTAAAGAACCATTTATCATTGCTTTAACAGGAGTGGATCAATGGAATTATTCTACTATTTCTGCTTCAGTTAGAGTTAGAAGTGATGTCAATATAGTGCTAGCTGTTAATCCAATTAATAAACAAATATTGATGGTTACTTTGCCAAGAGATAGTTATGTGCCTTTAAATGGTAATTATAACAAGATGGATAAACTAACGCATGCAACAACCTTATCAGATGGTATTAATAGTTGGATAAACACTTTAAATGAAGTGCTGGATATTGATGTCAACTATTATTTAAGGGTTAATTTTTCTTCTCTAGTAGATATAATTAATGCTATAGATGGAATAGATGTTAACAACCCTTATTACTTTGAAACAAACTTTGTTATCTATGATTATGACGCAAATGACAATGATGGAGTTACTGGAGAGCACAAAGCTTTTGAAAAAGGAATTATTCACTTAAATGGCGAAGAAGCCCTAGCTTATTGTCGTGAAAGATATTATGTCAAAGCAGATGGTCATATGATAGGTGATTTAGGTAGAAATAAACATCAAGCTTTAGTTTTAAAAGCAACTATTGATAAGGTAAGTTCGGTCGCCATTATTACCAAGATTGGAAAGCTATTAGAGTCTTTAGATGGAAAATTTACCAGCAATATTGAAACTAAAGATATCTATGCCTTAGCTCAAATGCAGCTAGATGACATGGCAGATTGGACCATTCTCACTTATGCCGTGACTGGATATGGTGATTATTTAGATAGTTATGTTATGGGAATTAAACTAAGTATGGTAGTTTTAAATAAAAACGAATTATCCCAAGCCAAACAGTATATTAATCAAATATTAAACAATCAGATAGTAGAAATAGATTAGGATGAGTTGAACTCGTCCTTTTTTAGGATAAAAATATAAAACGGACAATAATTATTTGAGGTGATAAACAATGCAGTAGATGTAATAACAATCTTCCTCAGCATTTTTACTCTGGTAGCAAAGGTCTATATTGTCGTAAATGCATCAAGTTTGTTAGTGGACAGGAAATAGAAAATCAGTTAAAGGAAGTTGATAGTGAATATTTTCTTTCTTTCAACTTGAGCGATAAGCAAAAAGAAGTATCTAAAAAATTAGCTAAGCTAGTTAGTCAAGGTAAATCAGTTCTACTTGAAGCAGTTTGTGGAGCAGGTAAAACAGAAATCGTTTATGAAACAATTGCTCAAGCCCTAAAACAAAATAAAAAAGTTGGTTTTGCCATTAGCAGAAGGCAAGTAGTTTTAGAAATTACAGAAAGACTTCAAGAAGTTTTTAAAAATTTAGAAGTGATTGCTGTATGTCAGGGGTATACTATTAAAGTTGTTGGTGACCTTGTTGTTTGTACCACTCACCAACTTTATCGTTATCATAATTATTTTGATTTATTGATAATTGATGAACCTGATGGTTTCCCTTATAAGGGCAACAAGGTTTTACAAGGAATTGCCAGAAATAGTTATAAACAAGCAGTGATTTATTTGACTGCTACTCCTGATGAAAAGTTGATGCAAAGAGTAATGAATAAAGAGCTTAGTTATTTAAAACTTTCCAAAAGACCGTTGGGAAATGATTTGATAATACCTAAAACGATTTATAGTTTTAAATGGCTATTATATTTAATCTTAATAATTAAAATAAATAATTTAGTAAAGTTAAATAAAAAGCTTTTAGTTTTTGTGCCAACAATTAAGATGAGTAGATTTATCTATTTTTTATTAAGAAAGTATTATCGCTGTTGTTATATGAATTCAAAATCGACTAATAAAGAAGAAATAATTGAAGAATTTAAAACTGGTAAATATGAGATGTGCATTTGTACTACGGTATTAGAAAGAGGAATAACGATAAAAGGTGTAAATGTCATTGTAATGTTTGCTCAGCATACTGTCTTTGATGAGGCATCTCTAGTTCAAATATCAGGCAGAGTAGGCAGAGATGTTAATAATCCTTTTGGTTTGTGTTATTTTTTAGCAACCAAAAAAACAGAAGAAATTGATAAATGTATAAAGAGATTGGAAAGGGCAAATAATGATTGATTGTTATTGCTTGGTTTGCCATAAAGGCATTAGAGAAAACGGAAGTATTAGACAACTATTTTATGTTAATGATATTTTATGTAGCAGTTGTCGCAGTGACCTTTTCGATTATAAATATCTTTTTAGATTAGATGAAATTACTATTGAGGGGTTATATGTTTATACAGGCAAAGTTCGTGAATTATTAATACAATATAAGGAATATAATGATGAAGCATTATTTCCATTATTTTTATATCCTTATAAAAAATATCTAAGAAAAAAATATAAGGATTATTCTTTAGTTGTGATGTGTAGCAGTAAGGAAAGTATTTTAAAAAGAGGCTTCAATCATATGGAAAATATGGTTGATATTTTAAATATGGATGTAATTGATGTTTTATATAAAAGTAAAGATATTAGCCAAAAACACTTGGATTTTAAAGAAAGAGAACAGATTAGAAAATTTATTCATTTAAAAAATAAAGAATTATTAAAAGGAAAAAAGATACTATTAGTTGATGATGTAATTACTACAGGATCAAGTATAAAGGCTGCTTATAAATTACTAAAACCACATTGTTTAGATGTAAAGGTTTTATGTGTCTGCTATAGCAGTGCTTTTGTTTCCAATAAAAGATTAAAGATTATAAAATTATTGGGTAAATAAAGAAAATTTAAGATAAAGTGTATTTATTTTATAATTTACTGCGTTAAGATATATGATACAATTAATAAGGTAGGAGGTATGTTGAATGTCAAATTTTATCAGCAGACTATTTAATCTTAGCAAGAGAGCTACAGCTGCGTTAGAAAAGAAAGTAGAGCCAATTGAAGAGTTATCAGACTATATGGCATCACTATCTGATGAACAGCTGAAAGAAAATACCATAAAATTTAAAGAAAGATTGGCTAATGGAGAAACATTAGATGATATTTTACCTGAAGCTTATGCCACAGTTAGAGAAGCAGCTAAAAGAGTAATTGGAGAATATGCTTATAGGGTTCAGTTAATGGGTGGTGTTGTTTTACATCAGGGTGACATTGCTGAAATGAAAACTGGTGAAGGTAAAACTTTGACTAGTATTTTTCCAGTTTATTTAAATGCGCTAACTGGTGAAGGTGTTCATGTTGTTACAGTCAACGAGTACTTAGCGGAAAGAGACTCACAATGGATGGGACAAATTCATCGATTTTTAGGTTTAACAGTAGGTTTAAATAGACACGGATTAAATCAATCGCAAAAAAAGGCAGCTTATAGTTGTGATATAACCTATACTACAAATAGTGAATTAGGTTTTGACTATTTAAGAGATAATATGGTTACTAAAGTTGAAGATCGAGTTTTAAGAGGGCTTAATATGGCTTTGGTGGATGAAGTTGACTCAATTTTAGTAGATGAGTCAAGAACGCCATTAATTATTTCGGGCGGTAAAAAAGATACTGCTAACTTATACATTCAGGCTGACAAGTTTGTTAAAAGATTAACTGAGGAAGAAGATTATACTATTGATGTACAATCAAAGAGTATTATGTTAACTGAAGAGGGTGTAGAAAGAGCAGAAAGTTATTTTAGAGTTGAAAATTTATATCAACCTGAACATACCGCACTTGTTCACCATATTAACCAAGCTTTAAAAGCTAACTATACAATGAGTAATGAAGTTGAATATTTAGTTAGAGACAGACAAGTTCACATAGTAGATGAATTTACTGGTCGTATTATGGAAGGTCGAGTTTTCTCTGATGGATTACATCAAGCTATTGAAGCTAAAGAAAATGTTCCAATTAAAAGAGAAACTTCAACTTTAGCTACGATAACTTATCAGAACTTCTTTAGATTGTACAATAAACTATGTGGTATGACCGGTACTGCAAAAACAGAAGAAGAAGAGTTCTTGTCAATTTATAATATGAGAGTTTTTGAAATTCCAACAAATAGAGACATTATCAGAGAAGACTACCCAGATGCGGTATATGGAACAAAAAAAGCTAAATATGAAGCATTGACAAAAGAGGTCATTGAAAGAAATTCCAAAGGTCAGCCAGTACTAGTTGGTACAATTTCAGTTGATGTTTCTGAGTTTTTAAGTAAGATGTTTTCACAAAGAAGAATTAGACATGAAGTCTTAAATGCTAAAAACCATAAAAGAGAAGCAGATATTATTGCTAAAGCAGGTTTAAAAGGTTCAGTTACAATTGCTACTAACATGGCAGGACGTGGAACAGACATTAAGTTAGGTCCTGGAGTTATAGAACTAGGTGGGTTAGCAGTTTTAGGTTCGGAAAGACATGAATCAAGACGTATTGATAATCAGTTGCGTGGACGTAGTGGTAGACAGGGAGACCCTGGATGTTCTAAATTCTTCGTTTCACTAGAAGATGAATTGATGGTTCGTTTCGGCAGTGATAGAATCAGTGGAATGTTTGACCAGTTAGGAGATATACCTATTGAATCAAAAGTAGTCACCAAAGCTATTGAATCAGCTCAAAAGAGAGTTGAGGGTATGAACTTTGATATTCGTAAAACGTTACTTGAATATGACGATGTCTTAAGACAACAAAGAGAAACTATGTACACTCAAAGAGATGAAATTTTAGAAAACGATGATGTGCATTCAATTATTGAAGCTATGTTTGAAAGATTTGCTGATGATTTAGTAGATTCATATACCGACTTTACTCAAAGAACACCAGTAGTAAATAAGGAAGCTTTGGCAGTAGCTATTGATAAGATGAGTGGAGTAAAAACTAATGTTAATGATGTTTTTGTTTCATTAAATGATGCTGATGATATCAAGAAGGCTTCATTTGATGCTTTATGGGAAAGTTATGAAAATAAAATTGAAGAAATAAGAGATGAAATGATTAAACTGGAAAAAGTAATTGTTTTAAAAATTATTGATGCTAAATGGATTGATCATATTGACTTAATGAGTAAGTTAAGAGATGGCATTCATTTACGTTCTTATGCTCAGGATAATCCGTTAAAAGCCTATACTCAAGAAGGATATGAGATGTTTGAAACGATGATGAATAACATTTCTAAAGAAGTTGTTAATTTCTGTTCCAGCTGTCGTATTGAATATGGTAGGAGACAAAGATAATTATGGAACTATATGAAATTAAACAACAATTACCTATCATTTCAAGCAATGTAGAAGCCTTAAAGGAGTCTCTTTGACTGGGAAACAAAACAGCAAAGAATTGATGAAATAGATAAATTAATGCTTGATGAAAACTTTTGGTCTGATAGAAAAAAGGCCCAAAGTTTAATTGATGAAGCTAATTCTTTAAGAGATATATTAGAAAATATGCAGATTTTATCATCTTCGATTGAAGAGATTGAAGATTTGTTAAATTCTTTAAAAGATGATGAAGATGAAGAAATTCAAATATTGATACAGCAAGAATTTGAAGAAATAATTGAAAGATATCAACAATTTGAAATAAGTATTTTATTATCAGAACCTTATGATCGACATAATGCGATTATCGAACTTCATCCAGGAGCTGGAGGAACTGAATCTCAAGATTGGGCTCAAATGCTATATCGCATGTATACTAGATACTGCACTTTAAAAGAGTTTAAGGTAACAATTTTAGATTATTTAGATGGAGATGAAGCAGGGTTAAAATCTTGTAGTATGCTAGTTGAAGGACCTTTAGCCTATGGCTATTTAAAAGGCGAAAAAGGAGTACATCGTTTGGTTAGGATTTCTCCTTTTGATTCAGGAGGTAGAAGACATACTTCTTTTGCTAGTGTTGATGTTATGCCTGAATTTGAAGATGATATTGTTATTGATATTAAACCTGAAGATTTAGAAATTGATACTCATCGTGCTTCAGGAGCGGGTGGACAGCATGTAAATAAAACTGATTCAGCAGTTAGAGTTACCCATAAACCTACTGGCATTGTAACTACTTGTCAATCAGAAAGAAGTCAACTTCAAAATAGAGAAAGAGCTATCAATATGTTAAAAAGCAAACTTTATCAAAGACATATTGAACAGCAACAAGAAAAACTGGCAGCCATTAAAGGTGAGCAAAAGCTTATTGAATGGGGTTCACAAATTAGAAGTTATATCTTTTGCCCGTACACTTTAGTTAAAGACCATCGTACCAACTATGAAGAAACAAATGTTGAAAGAGTTATGGATGGTCAAATAGATGAATTTATTTACTCTTACTTAAAGAGTCAAATTGATTAATTGGTATAATTAATTTATAATTAATACAGTAAATAGGAGATTTGTTATATGAGTGAAAATAATAGAAATGCCCAAGATTTAGATGAAATCTTAGAAAAAATTGAAAATATCGATGAAGTAAAAGAGGTAGAAGTGCCTTTGTTTGAAAACATTAAGTTTGAAAGTCCGTTTAAAAACGATGATAAAAGCGTTTCTTATTTTGCTACTCCAACTACAATTGAAGAAAGTGATGGAGAATATACCGTTATTGGTTCTTCAACAGTGATTGATTCTAATATTAAATGTGGCGGAAATATCAAAGTAAAAGGTCAAGTTAAAGGAAGTGTTTCAGTAAATGGTAGCGCTGATATTTTCGGAACAATTGAAGGTGATATTCAAGCTAATGAAGTGACATTAGAACATGGTGCTAAAGTATTAGGCAATATTATCTGTAAAGCAGATGTTAATGCTTTAGATGATAGTAAGATTGTTGGAAACATTGTTGCGAAAAATGCATATATTAATTCACATGTTGAAGGTGATTTAGAAATCTTAAATGAAGTAAAAATAACTTCAACTGGATCAATCACTGGTAAAATAGTAACTGGTAGTATTTCTGTTGCAAGTGGTGCAGTATTGAATGCCATAATTTCAATCAGACGCTAATTTTAAGGAGTTGTAATTATGAATGAAAAAGAATTATTCCAATCAGTAAACTTTGAATCACCATTTCAAAGTGATAATAGAAATAAAGCAAATAATGATGATGAACTAACCATTATTGGTTCTTCTACCGTAATTGAAGGAAAACAAGATAGTAAGATTATTTGTGGTGGCAATATTGAAATTATGGGACAGGTAAAAGGTTTGGTTGATGTTGCTGGCAGTGCTGAAATTTATGGTACGATTGATGGTCTTGTAAATGCTGAACAATTAACAGTTGAAGAAGGGTCAAAAATTAATGGAGATATTAATTGTCGAACAACCTTATCAATCAATGGTGCTGATATTGTTGGTAATATCAAAGCTAAAAATGCTTATATCAATGCCAGTATTAAAGGTAATATTGAAGCAACAAATGACCTTAAGATAGCTAATAGCAGTGTTATTGAAGGAAACATTGCTACAGGTTCAATAAGCATTGAATCTGGGGCAGTACTTGCTGGAAATCTATTGGTCAAAAAATAAGAATTGATAGTAATAAAAAACTCGAGTTTGATTACTCGAGTTTTTATATGTGTCTGAAATAGAACCGTATTTTACTTTTGTATTTTCTCATTTTCAGTGTTAATAGATGTTTCTTTTATTTTTGGGTTTTCCATCGTTACACTATAAGGTTTTCTTCCTAAAATCCCATTACCTGGTCTTTTTTGGTGTCTATTATTAGGGCTGAAAGGTCGGCGTTTGTGATATTTTTTATATACATCACCATCATAAGTTTGACTTAAATGATTAATTGATTTATTTCTACGATACCTAACATAGAGATAAACGGCTGTTATTGAACCAAATGCCACCAGAATAGGGGTCATCTTTTAGTTTTCCTTTCTGATTTCTAATAATTTGTTTTTTAATTCGTTTTCTAATTTTCTCAATTCAATTTCAGCAGCATTTCTTCTGATTCTACCATCAGATTGAATTCTTAATACTTCATCCAAAGTTTCAATTAGAGATCTATTAGTATATTGTAATGTTTCAATTTCAACAATACTTCTTTCACTTGCTTGTGCTGTCTCAATTGTACCTTGCTTTAATGACTCAGCATTTTTCTTCAATAATTCATTGGTCATCTTATCAACAGCAGCTTCTGCATCAATAGCTTCTTTTGCATGAGATAAACCAAGAGCAATAACCATTTGTGATCTCCATAAAGGAATAGTATTGACTAAGGTAGATTGAATTTTTTCTGCCATTAAAGTGTCATTGTTTTGAATTAATCTAATTTGAGGTGACATTTGAACAGCAATCATTCTAGTCATTTCCAAATCATGAATTTTCTTTTCAAAACGATTGATAAGTTGCGCATAATCATTTGCTTTTTGAGCATCTTCAACCAAACCTGTTTCTTGGGCAATAGCTTTTAATTTAGGAAGTTCCAAATTAACTGCTTGTTCCAATTTCTTTTGCCCAGCAACGATATACATTGTAAGTTCTTTTTTGTTTATTTCGTTTTTATCGTAAAGTTCATCTAAAATAGCGATATCTTTTAAGAGTGTAATTTGATGTTCTTCTAATAAAGTGCAAATCTTATTAACATTAATATCGACTTTATCATAATTAGCTTTTAAAGCTGCTATTTTATTTTTCCCTTTTCGAAAAAAACCTTTTAATCCTTTTGATTCTCCTTCTGCATCAAAATCTTTTAATTCGACAACCAAATCAGAAATCATACCGCCAATTTGACCTAAGTCTTTAGTTCTAATATTTTCTAAAGTAGTTGTTGAGAAATTAGAGATTTTCTTTTGTGAATTAGCTCCATAGCTCATAATAACATCAGTATCTGTAATATCGATTTTTTCTGCAAATTCATCAACCATTTTAATTTCTTCTTCAGATAAAGTTGATAAATCTAGTTTTGCTGGAACAATTTTTTCTGTTTCAATGGTTTCAGTTACTACTTGTTGTTGAGCCTGTTCATTTTTTGGGTCTAAAGTTAAGACAATTTTTTCTTGATCCATATTTTAATCCTCCATTTTTCATAAATCACTAAATTTATTATATCATAACTAATTAAATAGTATCATCCCTTAAATGATAAGTAAGTTTAACTTTTGGTAAAAAATAGATAAATTTTCTGTAAAGATAATTAAATCTTTTTACACAATACGAATTGTAATAAAACTAACTAATTTAAAACATAAATGATATAATAAGTGCATAAATAAATATTAATAATAAAAAGAGCTAAACATTTAAATGATGTTGTTTTTTTAAAAGTATTTTAAGAAAGGGAAAGATAAGAAATGAAAAAAACACTAATTTTAATTTTTACTTTATTACTGATGATTGCAATTACTGCATGTAAAAAAGATGTTAAACCAGATAACAATAACGATAATGAAATTGTTTTTTCTGAATTTGTTGCTATAGAAAATGAAAACTGTTCTATCAAAATTCAAGAAATTAATCTTGATGATCCATTAACATTTATATTCAAAGCAGAATTTGAAAACAAATCTGCTGATAAAACTTATGTTTTTTATACAGAAAGTGTATCTATTAATGGTGTTCAATGTGATCCTTATTTTTCAGTTGAAGTAAAAGCAGGAGAAAAAGCTAGTTATAGCATTGATTTACTTGCAGAAGAACTTGTCAATAATGGTATTGGTGATTTCACTGATATTAAAATTACCTTCCGTGTTTATGATAACGATGATTGGCATTCAGATCCTGTTGTATATGAAACAATTCATATCTATCCTTATGGGGAGGATAAAGCTGTTACCTTCATTAGAAAATCTCAGCCAAAGGACAATGTAATAATAGATAATGAATATGCTAAGGTGATTGTAACAGGTTATGATCCTAAAGGAGTGCATGGTTATACCATCAATCTGTTTTTGATTAATAAAACCAATAATTTAGTGATGTTTTCTATTGAAGAACTATATGTTAATGGATATCAGATTGATTACTATTACTCTTTATCAGTTTCTGGTGAAAACAGTTCATTTAGCTACATATTTTTTCCTAAAGAAGTATTAGAAGAAAAGAGTATTGATAAAATCAAAACAATAGAAATGATTTTTAAAGCATACAATATTAACAATCTTACAAGCATTCTTTATGTAAATGAAACAATTTATTTAAAACCATAAAAGTAACAATCCAATAACTGATATTTTAAAGTTAATGATAAATGATAATGTAATAATATATAAAAAGAAAATATTTGTACTGATTAAGATATAAAAAAAGGTGATTAATCTTTGCAAATCACCTTTTAACTTATTTGTTTAAAATATAAAGTTTTTTAATGCTTATAAAAGTAGTTTAATTTAGAATTTCTTTTTCAATTATTTTGTCAAAATCTTCTAGAGTTAATAGATCAATTTGTGCATTATCATCGTTTAGAATTCTAGTTGACTGATATCTAATTGCTTCTTCGATAACATTTCTAGATAGACGTCCATTACCGCTTCTTACTGAATCATTTTCTTGAACTTTAGTAAAATAATCAGTTAATGGCAGTTTGACTTCATCAGCAACTTTATAACCTTTGCTTTTGGCATTAATCATCGCAATATCATATAATTCTTGCCCGGTATAATCAGGGAATTCAATTTGATTAGGGAATCTTGATTTTAATCCTGAGTTAGATTCTAAGAAATCTTGCATTTCTCTAGTATAGCCAGCCAAGATAACGATAAGATCTTCTCTATTATCTTCCATCGCTTTTACTAAGGTATCGATACATTCTAAGCCAAAAGAGTCGTTAGTACCACGATATAATGAGTAAGCTTCATCGATAAATAGGATACCACCCATGGCAGATTTGATTACCTGCATGGTTAGTGGAGCAGTATGACCAACATATTTACCTACTAAATCGCTTCTGCTTACTTCAATTAATTGTCCATTACTTAAAACACCAATCGCTTTTAAGTATTTGGCTAAAAGTCTGGCGATAGTTGTTTTCCCAGTTCCTGGATTACCAGTAAAAATCATATGCTTACTTACTTCAGTAGTTGACAAGCCTTCTTTTTGTCTAAGTTTTTGTGCTGCATAGAAGTCTTGTAAAGATAAAATATATTCTTTGATAGTTGTTAAACCAACAATATTATCAAGTTCTTTTTGGACTTCCTCCATCGCATTATCAATTACTTTTGGCAGATACTGTTGAAGTTGTTTATCATTGATAAATAACTCGTTTTCCTGATAATGTAAATTAATATCGACAGTTTCAGTTATCTTTTCTGATAATTTGTATTCTGATAAACCACCATAGATTTTATCAAACAGATTGATTAAAAATTCAACATTTTCTGAGCGATATTGATTTTTAATATAATCAACTAAATTATCATCACAATTAATATTGATATTTAAATTAGTTAAACATCTTAGTTTGAAACCTTCTAATTTAGAAGGGTAGATTTCAACGATGTCATCTTTAGATAGTTTATTGGTGTATAAAGAATCTGAGATAGTATTGATAAATCTAGATCCAACGACATTCAATAGTTTATTTGTTCTTAGGGTTGTAATAAAGATTAAATATTTACCTTTGAAGTTTAACTCTGAAACAGTATTTTTAACTAGTGAAGTAGTTGCTTCAACCAATTGCTTGTTATTTAAAATATAACGTTTATTTAGTGAAAGTTTGCCCTCGACAAGAATTTCTTCAATATAACCCAAATATGAAGGACTAACAGAATCAATATTATCAAATACAATGATTTGACTATTATTAATTGCTCCATATAGGTCAATGATGAAGTTGTTTTCATCTTCTTTACCGGCATATTTTAATAAATCAATTAAAAATACCCTGCTATTAGATAGAATGTTTGTTTCCAGTAGCAGTTTGCCCATTTGTTCGATAGAACTGTGTCTGCCAGTAAAGTTTTCTCCAGTAATTAGAATGCCAGCATTTAAACCACTTAATTGTTGACCCATAATAAAAGGACGTTTAAAAGCACGACATAATGAAGAAATATAATTTTCTTGTTTTTTTACTAACGAATTTAACTTGCCTTCAATATATTCAAATTTCGAATTTAATTCTGCTTGATTTTCTACGATGTTAATAGTACTGACTTGTTCAATAGGAAATTCAGTTCCAAAATCATCTTTAATCGATTGTTTTAAAGAACCCATATCCAAATCAACACTATAGATTTGATCCATTAATGTTTCTGTTTGTTGTTTGATTTTGTCACTATTTTCCTTTAATCTTTGTAACTCTTCGCTTAATGGTTCATTAGTAAAAGGGTTGTTTTTTAATATTGCGATATCAGATTCTGTCAATGTTCTTTTAGGAGCATCTTTACCTAAAATCTGTTCATAAAGCAATTCTCGTTCTGTTTTCTTTTTTGACATAATTATTTACCAACCTTATTAGCTAATTCTGCCAGTTTTGCCAGTTTTGAATTGTTTAAAATCTTTTTCATCATTAACAAAGCATCGTAATAACCTCTTAAATAATCATCAGTGTTAGATGTTCTGACTTTATTTTTATAGGTAGCCATATCAACACTGACTTGTTGGTCAAAGGCTTTTAAAGAATTTTGATGTTTTTTAATTTCTTCTAAGTAATAAGTAATAGCTTTTTGATAGCCTTCTTTTTTGCTTTCAGGATATTTATCATAAACAATATTTTCTAGGCAATTAACAATATGCAGGTATCTAGAACTGTACTTAGCATTTTCAACAGTTCTGCTAATATGTGGCACAACAGTTTTATAGTTTGTTGTCGAATAGACATTACCTCGTTTAGTTGTTTTCTTTTGAGTGCCTAATACACTGTCATTAATTGTTTTTTCAAATTCATAAAGACTTTGATCAACAAAATCACCATTATTTAATTTGGCTAACATTTCATCCAGTGATTCACTCCAAGGTTTTTCACTCATAGTTTATCCCTCCTGATTCTGTAATTCATCTACTAGACCATCTTTTTTCAAGATTGATTCTAGTGTACGCATATCAACATTTAACTCAGTATAGTAATCTTCAACTAAAGAACTAGAGATTGTATTCAAAGCTCCATTAATTAAAACGGTAGTTTTTAATAAACGGTCTTCACTGTTTTTAAAATCAGCAGTATTATTCACGTTAATTGATAAGCGTTTATAGTTGCTGACAATATCAGTTAACATTGGTAAATAGTATTGATATAATTTAATAGTTTTATTTTTACTGTCAGTAAATTCATCTTCAATTTTCTTAATAGATTGTAAATGATGAATTGTTTCTTCCAAACCTTTAGTAACTTGTTGGTTTTCAATACCATCTTTAAGTTGTGATAATTCTTTAATATAGAAAGCACAGTCTTTGTCAAATGTTTTAACAATTTCTTTTTGAATTTCTTCAACAACTTGAGTTTCAGATAAGTTTTTGTTATTTAGGTATTTATTAATTAGATTTGATAAGGAATTGAAAGAATTAGGGTAAGCATTAAAATAATCCTTTAATGAACCAATATATTCTTCACGCATATAAATGTCGATGGTATCTAATGAGATATCATTTTTATCTGTTATAACTAAATAGGTTTCATCATCAATGTTGAGTTGTTGATTCTTTTCAAAGAATTTTTCAATTTTTCTTAATAGTTTTTTATGTGAGATAGTAGGAGTGGCTGTGCTAGCAACAGTATTTGAAGTACTTTTGCCTTTTCTTTTTTTGATTGCATCGACAATAAGTTTGATGCCTATCGCAATAAAGATAAATGGCGCAATTAAAAACCCACCTATCAGTAGTAATGGAAAGATAATTTCAAAGAAAATACCAATCAATCCAAAAGCACCTCCAAAAACCAATTCAGCAAGACCTGAAAAAACACTTATAAATAAAATGAATGCAATCAGTGCGCCAGGTCCACTATCACGTCTTCTATTTCTAGCCATGGTATACCTCCCATTTAGAATATTATAACATTTTTACTGTATACATTATATATTATTTTCAGTTTATGATAAAATAGAAAGGTGTGAAAGAGGTTATTATGAAAAATAAGATTTCAATTGTTTCAGCTAAAGAAAATAATCTTAAAGGAGTAACCCTTGATATCCCAAGGGATAAGTTTATTGTTATGACAGGTTTATCAGGTTCAGGGAAAACATCTTTAGCTTTTGATACAATTTATGCTGAAGGGCAAAGAAGATATATTGAATCATTATCTACCTATGCTAGGCAGTTTTTAGGCGGAGTAGATAAACCAAATGTTGAATCAATTGAAGGTTTATCGCCAGCAATTGCTATTGACCAAAAATCAACCAGCAATAATCCTAGAAGTACTGTAGGTACTACTACTGAGATTTATGATTTTTTGCGTCTTTTATTTGCTAGAATTGGTGTTCCTTATTGCCCAGTACACAATGAGCCAATTACTTCACAAACAATCAATGAAATGCTAAATTCGGTGATGACTTTAGAGGATGGAGCAAGAATTACCATTATGGCTCCAGTTGTAAAACAAAAAAAAGGAACTCATAAGGATTTATTAGCTAAGTTATTAAAAGAGGGTTTTATCAGAGTGGAAGTTAATGGAGAAATAAAACTTTTAGAAGAAGAAATTATTTTGGATAAAAATTTTAAACATGATATCAACGTTATAATTGATAGAATGGTTAAAAAAGAAGAAAACAAATCAAGAATTTTTGACTCAATTGAGACTGCATTAACTATTTCTGATGGCTTAGTTTTAGTTAAAAGTGGAGAACAAGAGTTTTTGTTTTCTAATCATTATGCTTGTAAGTATTGCGGTTTTAGTGTTCCTAAACTAGAACCTCGACTATTTTCTTTTAACTCACCTTTAGGTGCTTGTCATGACTGTAATGGTTTAGGATTTAAACAAAAAGTTGATATAGACATTATGATTCCAGATTATAATTTGAGTATTAATCAAGGAGGAATTAGATATTATAGAAGGATAGTCAATAGTGAAAATTTAGAGTGGAAAAACTTTAAGGTTTTATTGGACCATTATAAAATTGATCAAGATAAACCACTAAAAGATTTTACCAAAAAAGAAATGGATATCATTTTATATGGATCAAAAGAGCCAATAAATTATTCTGTTACTTCTAGAGGTGGAATAACAAAAACAGCAACAGAATATGTAGAAGGTGTAATAAGTTTAATTGAAAGAAGATTTGTGGAAACTACCAGTTCTTTTGCCAAAGATATTTATGGTTCCTATATGTCTGAACTACAATGTTCAACTTGTAGTGGTAAAAGATTAAATGAAATTGCCCTGTCAGTTAAAGTAGGTAATAAGAATATTATTGAATGGACTGAAATGAGCATTAAGCAGTTAATTGAATTTATTAGTAATTTAAAGTTGACGGAAACTCAAAAGACTATCGCTGAAAATGTTTTAAAGGAAATTTATAATCGTTTGAGTTTTTTGAAAGATGTAGGTTTAGAATATTTGACTTTAGATCGAATGGCTGGAACGCTTTCAGGAGGAGAAGCTCAAAGAATTCGTTTAGCCACCCAAATTGGTTCTAGATTAACTGGTGTTTTATATGTTTTAGATGAACCATCTATTGGTTTACATCAAAAAGACAACGCCAAGCTAATTCAGACTCTAAAGAATATGAGAGATTTGGGAAATACATTAATCGTTGTTGAACATGATGAAGAAACAATGAGAGAGTGTGATTGGATTGTTGATGTGGGTCCTTTAGCAGGAGTTCATGGCGGGGAAATCGTTTATAATGGACCAGCTAATGAAATAGTAAATTGTAAGGAAAGTATTACTGGTCAATATTTAGCTAGAAAAAGAAAAATAGAAATGCCAGAAAAAACTAGGACAGGTAATGGAACTTTTCTAACAATAGAAAAAGCAGCAGAAAATAACTTAAAAGAAATCAATGTAAAAATTCCTTTGGGTACTTTCATTTGTGTTACTGGGGTTTCAGGTTCAGGAAAAAGCACATTAGTTAATGAAGTTGTTGGTAAAAGTGTTAGACAACATTTGGGAAATGCGAGAATAAAACCAGGTAAAGTAGAAAAGGTTCTTGGTTTAGAAAATATCGATAAGATTATTGAAATAGATCAAAATCCTATCGGCAGAACACCAAGAAGTAATCCAGCAACTTATACCAGTGTTTTTGATAATATTAGAGATTTATTTGCTCTTACTCCTGAGGCAAAACTGAGAGGATACACCAAATCGAGATTTTCATTTAATGTTCCTGGAGGCAGATGTGATGCTTGCTGGGGTGATGGGGTGAAAAGAATCAGTATGAACTTTTTGCCAGATGTTTATGTTGTCTGTGATGTTTGTGGTGGTAAAAGATATAATGATGAAACACTGCAGGTTTATTACAAAGGAAAAAACATTTATGATGTTTTAGAAATGACCGTTGAAGAGGCTCTAGAGTTTTTTGGTGCTATCTATAAAATCAAAAATAAACTGCAAGCTTTATATGATGTAGGACTTGGATATATAAAACTTGGCCAATCAGCGACAACCATTTCTGGTGGTGAAGCTCAAAGAGTCAAGTTAGCCAGTGAACTTCAGAAAAAGGCAACTGGAAAAACTTTATTTATTTTAGATGAGCCAACTACTGGACTGCATAGTTATGATGTCGATAAATTATTAAAGGTTCTTCAGAGGATTGTTGATAATGGTGATACAGTTATAGTTATTGAGCATAATTTGGATGTGATAAAGAATGCTGATTATATAATAGATTTAGGTCCCGATGGTGGTGACTTTGGCGGAAATGTGGTTGCTTATGGAACAGTCAAACAGGTTTCTGAAGTTAAAGAGAGTTATACCGGACAGTATTTAAAGAGAATTTTGGAGACTATATAAAAGTCAAGATTAATTAACCTAGATTAATTAAATAAGAAAAATTAATAGTTTGTTGATAAAAAGGTCTTTGAAAAGTGAATATGTATAAAAAAAGCCATAATAAAAACAACTTTTTAAA
>JAAZKG010000090.1 GCA_012799935.1 Erysipelotrichia bacterium
AGAGTAATGAGGCTCAGGAAGCTGCTGCTGTAAAATTTGCGGAATACTTCTTAAAGCCAGAAAACAATGCTTTATGGGCAATAACAATGAATGGTTTTCCACCATATTTTGCAACCCAGAGCAGTGTGGAGTATCAAAGAGAATTAGGTAAGAATCCTGTATTAGCAGTAATGAGACGTCAAGGTACCATTTCTGGTGTATTGCCTAATATAAAAGGTGCTATTGCTGTAAGAGAAGCTTTTGAAGAATTGATTAACACTACTGTTGCTGGAACAGTATCAATTAAAGAAGGTTTTAAAATATGTAAAGCAGCTTGCGAGGCCGCTTTAGCTGAATAACTAAGTTTGAAACTAATGGTTTAATATAGAAGGAGGAAATTCCTTCGGTATTTTATTTGAGTAAATTTTAACTACTTAAATAAAAAAGAAAGGATAATATTTTTATGAAAATTACAATTGAAGGTTTAACAAAGAAATTTGGAGAGGTTGTGGCTGTAAGAGACTTTGATGCTGTGATTGAAAAAGGACAGCTGGTATGTCTTTTAGGGCCATCTGGATGTGGTAAAAGTACCATGCTTTATATGCTGGCTGGTACCGAAGCAGCCACTAGTGGAAAAATATATTTTGATGATGAAGATGTAACATATATGGCTCCTGAGGATAGAGGTGTTGGACTAGTGTTTCAAAACTATGCTTTGTATCCTCATATGACAGTCTTGCAGAATATCTGCTTTCCATTAGAAATTCAGAAAGTGCCAAAAGCTGAAAGAATAAAAAGAGCAAAAGAAATAGCTAAACTGGTTCAAATTGATGAATACTTACATCGTAAACCATCACAATTATCAGGGGGTCAGCAGCAACGTGTTGCTATTGCTAGAGCGCTGGTAAAAAAACCAAGACTGCTTTTGCTGGATGAACCTTTAAGTAATTTAGATGCTAGATTACGTCTGGTAATGAGAGAAGAAATAAGAAGAATCCAACAAGAAACAAAAGTTACTACTATTTTTGTTACTCATGACCAGGAGGAAGCAATGTCTATTTCGGATTCAATCCTGCTTATGAAAGATGGAGAAGAACAGCAAAGTGATGCTCCGCAAGTTTTATATGATAATCCTATTAATGCATTTACTGCTAATTTCTTAGGAGTTCCAGCCATAAACAATATTTATGGATATGTAAAAGATGGAAAATTCCATACTCACGATAATAGTGCAATTATTGAGCATGAAGCTTGCAAAAAAGCTCCAGAAGGTAGAAAATTAGCTTTTGCTATTCGTCCGGAATCTGTAGAGTTGTCTGATGTAAAAGCAAACTTTAAGGCTTATCTGGTTCATACTTATGCTATGGGCAAAGAAGAATTAAGTTACATGAATGTTGGAACTACTGAAATTAGAGGCTACTTGCCAAATGGAACTGAAGTAGATAAAGAATATAATATTCGTTTAAAAGATAAAGGCGTATTTATTTTTGATGAAGAAACAGGAGAACGATACGCATGAAATTAGATTTTTTAAAAAAGAAGGATAAAGAACCAAAAGTAGAATTTACTAAAAAGTGGGAACCATTTGTTTTCTTGCTTCCTTTTGCTATTGGGGTGACAATCTTTACAATTTATCCTTTATTTAATGTTATATTTATGGCATTTAAAGAGAATTTTGTTTTATTAACAGGGAAATATAGCAGTATCGGTTTTGCCAATTTTAAATATGTAGTGCAAGATAGATATTTTATTCAGGGTATGCAAAATACATTTAAATATGTTTTGATAGTGATTCCAATTTCTACTTGTATTTCGATTGTTATTGCGACATTGTTGAACAATAAAATAAAGTTCATGCCATTTTTTCAGACAGCATACTTTTTACCAATGGTAACAAGTGCTACAGCTGTAGGTTTAGCTTGGAAATACATGTTTCACTACCGCTATGGTGTTGTTAACTATTTGCTTAATTTAGTTGGCATTAATCCAATAGCTTGGTTGACAGATGTTACAAGTAACTTGACAGCTCTATGTGTCTATGGTGTTTGGAATATGTTACCTTTTACTATTATTCTGTTATTATCAGGATTGCAGAATATTGATAAACTATACTATACAGCAGCCAGAGTTGATGGTGCCAGTACGCTAAGAATTTTCTTTAGAATCACTGTACCAATGCTTTTGCCAACGATTTTCTTGACAATGGTTGTTAACTCAATCAGTGCTTTTAAAGTTTTCCATGAACTTTTCCCATTGTGGTCAGGTCAGCCAGGGATAGCTTATAATCTGTTTACAGTAGTTTATTATATTTTCTATCAATTTAGAGGTTTGACACCTCCACAATATGGTAGGGCAGCAGCGGCAGCAGTGATACTATTTAGTGTTATCTTTGTCTTTACAAGAATTCAGATTTGGATTCAAAAGAAATTTAGTAATTAGGAGGATGTAAAATGAAAGCAAAGAATTTTGTTAAATATGCCCTTCTATACTTAATATTGGGAATTGGTGCAGTATTTATGATTTTCCCGTTTTTTTGGATGATTACTGGTGGTTTTAAAACTTCTCAAGAAATCTCAGCCTTTCCACCACTGCTATTTCCATCACATTTTAATTTGAAAAACTTTGAGTTTGCTTTAGAAACAGCACCATTTGCTAAATATTTTGCTAATTCAGTTATTGTAACTATTAGCTCAGTAACATTGAGTACACTTACAACTATTTTGGCAGCTTTTGCTTTTTCTAGGTTAGATTTTAAGGGTAGAGATACAATTTTTGCCTTATTATTGGCTTTAATGATGGTACCATTTGAAATGATTGTTATTACCAACTATCGTACTATCATTAACATGGGGTTATTAAATACCAGATTGGCTTTAATTATTCCGTTTACTTCAAGCATTTTCTACACTTATATTCTACGCAACTTCTTTGTTTCGATTCCTGATTCACTATACAAAAGTGCAAAAATAGATGGTTGTAGTAATTGGCAATATTTATGGAAAGTTATGGTTCCAATGGCTAGACCATCACTTGTAACAATTATTCTGTTAAATGGTATTGCTGCTTGGAACAGTTTTTTCTGGCCAATGTTAGTTACTAATACTAGTGCAGCTAGAACATTACCATTTGGTTTATATGCCTTTATGACTGAAGGTGGGGCAAGAAATGAATACATGATGGCAGCAGCTACAATTGTAGTATTACCGATGATGATTTTATTCTTATTTGCTAGAAAATATATTGTTACTGGTGTAAGTAAAGGTGGATTAAAAGGTTAATAAGTTTATAGTGTTAAAAATAAAAAAATCGAAGGATAAGCTTCGATTTTTTCTGTGCTGTTGACAAGCCCTTATTTTTCTATTAATTTTCCATTTATTAAATAGTAATCAACATTTTCTTTTGGTAAATAATGTTTAGCATTAACTGGATTTAAAGCTTTCGGATTTGTGGAATGAACTGCTACTACAGTTATTGGATTAAGCTTTTTAATGTAGTAGGCTAAATGATTAGGATAAGCATGTGAAAACGAATATAAGTTAATGTAGGAGAAGAAACGCCAATTTAGCTTGTCAATTATATTTGCCATAGTCTTATAATGCGATTGACCTTTTACTAAAGGTTCACCAAACAAGTGGAAATAAATTCCTTCTATGCCATCATAATCTGTTAACTCTAAAATATTTTTATAAGTGTTTTGAACAAAATAATCACTTGGATTGTCAATTACTTCTTTTTTAAAAATAATGTTATTGTTATTTTTGACTTTTTCATAGAAATCATATGTTAAGTTATTATCAGGAAACATAACATTTACTGGTATATTTAATAACTCATTAATAATATATGCTGTGTGTGGCTCAAAAACAGCCTTACGTTTATATTCTTTAGCAATCTTGATTAGATGTTCAAGCATTCTGATATCACGATGATAAAGATTAAAAACAGCTATTCCCTTATGATTGTTTAATTGTTTTCTAATATCATCGAAAATATTTTGTTCAGAAATCATACCTTTTAAAATTTCTTTAGATGGTAAGTTTAATTCTTCTATTTCATTTTCAGAATAAACAAATTCACTAGAAGAAGTAGTGGTGCTATCAACAATTAATAAATCAATTTTATTTTTGCAGATTTGTTTTACAGCTTGCCAAGCTTTTTCAGCTTCTAATCCGTGAAATCTGATATCGCCTGAATAAATAATAGTACAATCTGGGGTTTTAATTAAGAAACTTGCTGAACCAATACAAGTGTGATCAGAGAAAAAAGCAGTCACCTCAATTTCACCAACCACTATTTTTTCATGGTATTCAAATCCACTATATTCTCTATAATAAGGTTCTTCTTCAATAGTTTCTAAAGTTTGTTTTAATTTCAAACCTAAGTGATGAAAATAAATAGGAATTGAAGGGTCAACTTTATCAATTTCAGACATATGGTCTTTATGACAATGAGAAATAAAGATTGCTGTTTCAAAAGGATTTTCTTCAGCTGGTTTTAAATTAATATCATCTAAACTTTCTTTTGAATAAAGATAATCAATCATTGGAGCTTGATTTAAAAGTAAAGCATCTTTAACTCTTTTTTTATTTCTGATTAAAACTGTGCCATCATAAATCTGGGTTAATGGTTCAAAAGGTGCACCAAAATCAAAGATAACTCTGGATTTATTGTAGGTAATCATAATTACGACACCCATACCTTTTAAACCTCTGACAAAATTTACTTTAGTTTTCATGAGTCTACCTCCAATTGTTTGGTCTGATGATTATATACATATGTTTCATTTTGATTACATAAATAGTAATTAGTTTTACTAGTTTCAGCCATTAGTTTTCTTTGAGAACAGTGAACAGGGATTAATAATTTAGCATTTACTTCGTTTATATACCATAATATTTGATTAGCTGTGGCGTGCGAGAAAAACTCTCCATCTTCACCCTCATAAATATGTTTATAAGTAATATTAGCTTTATTTAATATCATTTCGAAGTTTTTAAATTGTGGGTCATAATTACCCAGCGGAACACCAGAGTGATGAAGATACATAGTCTTAGTATTTCTATAGTCTAAAAGCTCCAAAATGTTTTCAAAAGTGTTTTGAACCAGATAATTGCCAGGGTTAGATAATACTTCTTGTTTGTTAATAATATTATTGTCTTTGATAACTTGTTTTAGATATCCTGGGTAGTTACTGTCTTTATAAGTGTCTGGAATCATTACATTGTAACTTTCATTAAAAAATCTATTGAGGATGTAAGCACTTTTTGGTTCAAACACTAAGGTTCTAGCACTATTTTTAGCGAAATCAAACCAATTTTTGGCATGACACATTTCACGCCCATAATAATTAAAGATAATTAAACCGTCATAATTATCTATTAAGTGTTGAGTTCTTTCAAGGAGTCTTTCTTCGGTAATAACTCCTTTTAAAGGCTTATAACTTGGGAAAATTTCTTTCTCATATCTGGTAGTTTTCTCAAGCCAACTAGCAAGAAAACCAGTGCCTTCACAAACTAAAATATCAATTTCTTTTTCTCTTAAAAATTTAGCTTCTTTAATAATATT
Source organism: Erysipelotrichia bacterium (assembly GCA_012799935.1). Lineage (GTDB taxonomy): Bacteria > Bacillota_I > Bacilli_A > Erysipelotrichales > Erysipelotrichaceae > UBA1783. Next base: position 5,545 of record JAAZKG010000090.1, read on the forward strand.
GGGCCCATATACGCCATTGACAATAACATCACCAGTATAATGAATCTTCAAATCAGGAGTTTCGATTAAAAAAGAGTAGTCTTGGTAACTATTGGGATTTAGACAAAAAGATTTTACATAAATATCTTCTATATATACTTCTTTAGGAATATCTAAATAATAGTTTCTTTTAGAGTAGATACCATCACCAATGTCTTCTAAAGCTTTTTCAATTATTTGGGCATTTTTTGATAGGTAGACATCGATATCGTTACTTACAATTCCCATGTTTCCCATATGATCTAAATGTAAATGGGTGATAAAGATAGCTGTACGGAAAATTGATTTTTCTGCTGGCAATAAATCTAAATCTTTAATATCTTTCTGTTCATACAATCCGTCAATTTTTAAGATGTCATTTGTCCAAATACCATCTTTGATATAGCTATTTCTTCTGTTAACATTACCATCATACAAATTATAATCCAGATTATAGGTTCGCCCCATTTCCAGTATTACTCTTGATTTTCGATAGATAATTTCCATCACAACTCCACCTATTGTATCTAAGCCACTATAGAAGGTAATTTTTGTTTCTGTCTTCATAATATTCTCCTAGCTGTCTATAATAACATATCTTTAGCACATTTGTGTTATAATATCCATTATAAGAGGAAAAAATAATGAAAGTTAAAAATAACTATGATGAATGTGTAACTAATGTCGCTTGTTCTATAAGAAAATATTTTGAACTAGATTATCATCACAAAACTATTAAAGAAATTGATGATTTATTAGAAAAAAAACAACCAAAAAATGTTGTTTTATTATTATTTGATGGGATGGGTTCTATCATTTTAGATAAGACACTAGATGAAAATAGTTTTTTTAGAAAAAATAAAGTTAAAACTATTACTTCAGTTTTTCCAGCTACTACAACTTCAGCTACCAATTCTATAAAAACAGGATTAAATCCCAGTGAGCATTGTTGGTTAGGATGGAATACTTATATTAAAAAGATAGATAAAACAATTACTTTATTTATGTGTTCCGAGAAAGGTAAAAATGAGAAAAGTGTAGAGTTTAATGAGATATTTGAAGAATATGAACCAGAATTTATCACAAATTTAATTAATGCTGAAGGAAAATATGAAGGAATAGAAATAAGCAAATTTGGAGACATTTCTTATAAAGATATTGATGAAATGGTTTCTATTATTCAAGAACAATGTGAATATGGCGGAAAAAAATACATGTATGTTTATGATACTTTTCCCGATGCAGTTATGCATGATTATGGCCCATATTCGTTACAAGCGAAAAAAGAAATCCTTTTAAGAAATGATAAAGTTGAAAAAATGTGTGAAGAATTAACCGATACAGTAGTTATAGTTTTAGCTGATCATGGTCATGTTGAAGTGGATAATATATATTTGAAAGATTATCCTGATGTTTATAGTTTGCTAGAAAGAACAACTGCAATAGAGCAGCGAGCTGTTTCTTTTAAAATATTTGATGATAAGCATGAATTGTTCGTTGAAAGATTTAATCATTATTTTTCAAAATATTTCTCTTTATATTCAAAAGAAGAGATTCTACAGTCAAAAATATTTGGTGATGGGAAAATTCATGAAAATTTCCACTATGCTATTGGAGATTTTATCGCAATTGCCGAAAATAGCAATAAGTGTCTTTTGACAGAAGGAGATTTTCCAATGTTTTCTCACCATGCAGGTTATACTGATGAAGAAATATATGTTCCCTTAATTATCATTGATAGGGTATAGATTATAAGTTTTAAATTAGGAGGATTAATAATGACAGATTATTTTGAAGAGTTTGTAACTGAAGATAACTATTCATTTTACACTAGCAGTTCAGGGGATATGCAAGGATCATATTCTTCAACAGGAATATATCAATCAGATGAAAAAACAGCGTTTGTTTCAAAAAGATATAGAGAAAACCATAAATCAGAAGAAACTAAAAAACAATACAAGATTCCAATTGAGATATATAATGAGATATTTGATTTGATTAAGAAAAATAAGCTGATAAAATTGGTTGAGGCTCCAAAAGAAAAATATATGACTTTTGATGAGCTAACATTTGAATATCAAATTAGAATAGGAAATAAAAACTATCGATTTTCTTCAAATCAGAAAATTGATCAGAAAAAAAGAGAAACAATCTGGAAAATTTTGGATTTGATACATTTAAAGAAAGAAAATGAAATTATGCATTCTAAAAAGATTAATTTAAAAACAACAAGGAATACTAGAGATTTAGGTGGAATCGTTAATAAAAATGGTTTAAGAATAAAGGAAAAGAAATTGTATCGTAGTGATGAATTGTCTAGATTGAGTTATGAAGATGCTTTAACTTTATATGAAGATTATGATTTAAGAGTTATTATTGATTTAAGAAATCATAACGAAATTGTACAAAGAAAAGATATGGTTATTTTAGATCAAAAGTATGTGGAAAATACACTATTAGAAGAGGGTGCTGTTGGTATTTCTCAAGATGAAGAAACCTTAAGAAAGAAAGAGGAATATTGGCATAAAGTTAACACGTTTCCTCATTATGCCAAAAAAGGAATGGAGCATTTTTATCGCCAAATGGTTGATGATCATGGTAGTGCCATGATTGGAAATTTTTTAAAAGAGGTTTTAAATAACGACAAAGCTACTTTATGGCATTGTGCGGTTGGAAAAGATAGAGTAGGAGTAACAACAGCGGTTTTGTTGAAAGTACTTGATGTAGAAGATGAAATAATAAAAAGTGATTATTTATATAGCAATCATATTTATAGACCAGGTTATGTACCACAAGATACAGTTGATGACTGGTGTGATTTGGTGCATCTTGATTATTTAGAAGTTGCATTTAATGAAATAGATAACAGATATGGCAGTTTCGAAAATTTCTTAATCAATGGATGCAAATTTACCATTGAACAACAAGAAAAACTAAAAGATAAATATTTAGAAAAGTAGGTGTAGATTATGGATTTTACTAAATTGTTAGAAAAGTTAAAAGCAGATATATATTTAATTGTAAGTGATCTTTTGATAATTATAATTGTTTTTGCCATAGCGAGATTCTTTATTAGTCAGATTAGTAAATTTACTAGCAGGGCAATTGAAAAGAGTAAAGAATTAGAAGATAAAGAACAAGCAAAAAGTATTGTCACATCAATGACAATGTTAAGAAGCGTTATTAGATATGTTATATATTTTATTGCTATAGCAATCATTTTATATAAACTAGGTTTTGGTAATGTAATGAGCAATTTATTAGTAACTGCTGGTATTGGTTCGTTAGCTATTTCTTTTGGTGCACAAAGTGTTATTCAAGATGTAGTTACTGGATTATTTTTGATTTTTGAAAGACAATATGCAGTTGGAGATTTGGTCAAAATAGGCGAACACTTAGGAATTGTTACTTCAATTGCTATGCGTGTTACTTATTTGGATTGTAAAGGCACAAAAGTAATCATCCCTAACGGTAAAATATCTGAAGTGATAAATTATACTAATACACATTCTATGTTTGAACTGACTATACCAGTTTCCTATAAAGAAAATATCAGAGAAGCAATTGACTTTATAAAAGATATTTTAAATAAATATTATAATGAAAATAAAGAATTGTTTATTGAAGAGCCAGTAGTGTTTGGAGCGACTAATTTTAATGTTAATGCTGTTGATATTTATATGCGTGGTAAAGTTGTTAATATGAAACATTGGCAAATTGAAAGAGAATTAAGAGTGATTATTAAAGAAGAAATGGACAAAAAAGGTTTATACATACCATTTACTCAAATTGTGGTACATAATGAAAAATAACTATTGAAATATTTTCAAAGGTATTGTAGAATACTAGCAAGCAGAAGGAGAAGTTATGAAACACTTACATTCAACAGCTATGATGATGGACATGATGATGGACATG
>JAAZKG010000091.1 GCA_012799935.1 Erysipelotrichia bacterium
AGTCCCAACGAGATGCTGGAAAAATACAACCTTCAGAAAGCCTCATGAAGTTCTGGACAGCTGTTTACATATTTTAGAAGATTGTATCTGAGTACGGAAGTGTAACATATGTCCTGTCAGACAAGAGAAATATTTCATTAAGGATAGCCATTTCATTTACAATAAGAGTGAATATATGGTAAAATAATTAAGTACTTTTTAAGCTCAGATTTTTTTGTGCACTTAAAAACGTAGATGAAAGAAAAGAGGGTTTTTTATGTATCTATTTAAGTACATATTGAAACGTATAGCTTTAATGTTGATGACTTTTTTGGTTATCTTAACTTTATGTTTCGTGTTTATTAAATTATTACCTAACATTCCTGCTGAACAATTTGGTAAGGATATGGCTCTTATCATGCAAAGAAGAGAGTTGTTGGGGTATAATTTACCAATTATTCAACAGTATTATCGTTTCTGGAAATATGCTATAAAAGGTTATTTTGGAACCAGTGAAGTTTTATACATTGGTCAGGATGTATGGAAGGTATTCGTATCAAAATTACCATTTACAGTAGCTTTAAACATTTACTCAATAATACTTTCAATTCCTTTAGGATTGATTTTAGGTATAATTGCTGCCCTAAAGAAAAATACTTGGATTGACCATTTCATTTCAACCAGTGTAATGATTGTTGTATCAGTTCCATCATTTGTTTATGCTTTCCTTGTACAGTATATTTTATATTTCAAATTAGGCTGGGCATCAGCAACAATGGATGCTACTCAAGGAGCATTCAGCTGGATTGGTTTTAAATCAATGATACCAGCTATTTTATCAATGTCATTTGGTACAATTGCTGGATTTGCTAGATATACCAGAGCTGAATTAACAGAAGTATTAACAAGTGAATTTATGTTACTTGCTCGCACTAAAGGTTTAACGAAAGCTCAAGCTACAGTAAGGCATGCTATGCGTAATGCGATGGTTCCAATTTTCCCAATGATTTTAGGTGAATTTATTTCTATTATGTCAGGTTCATTGATTATTGAGCAGATGTTCTCAATTCCAGGTGTTGGTAAGTTATATGTAAATTCAATTCAGGCATCACCTCCTGATTACAACTTCTTTATGTTATTATCAGCATTCTATACATTAATAGGTTTGGCAGCTGGTATCGTAATTGATATTAGTTACTCTATCATTGACCCAAGAATCAGAATGGGGGCGAAGTAAGATGACAGAAAAAGATTATATGAATATTCCAAAAGAAAAATTTAGACTAGCGAATAGAACTGATAGTCATGATAAAAAGTTTGATACTAAGGTTATTGGCTATTTTGCTGATGCTTGGATTCGTTTTAAGAAGAATAAATCATCTGTTGTAGCTGCTGCTATTATTTTGATTTTAATTATTTATTCTATTATTGGTCCATATTTCTGTGATCAAAATTATATTAAAAGTTATGCTACTGATAACATCATTATGCGTTATCAATACTTGACCCCAAAACTGTCATTTATGGAAGGAACAGGAATTTGGGATGGTACTAAAGTTATTGAAGTATCACAAAACAGATACTATCGTCTATTAGCTCAACAAGAAGAAACTGGAAACAAGGTAATTGTTGAGATTGTTGATAAATTTGTTAGAAATGATATATTTAGGGGCCCTCAAACTATATATAAAGTAAGAATTGACAACTATGCAGCTTTAAAAGCATTCTTACTTACTTTAACGGTAGATCAATATAATGAATTGCAAGATTGGCAAATTGAAACTGGTATTCAGGTAATTATGCCTGTAACCAATGTTAATGTTATTGGTGGTGATCATAATATCTGGTACCAATGTGATGAAAAAGGTAATCCTGTCTTTGACTCAAAAGGCGAGTTCATTAATGCTTATTCAACAACAGGTATTGATGATTACTATAGTACTAGATATGAAAGTGATCCGTATAATGTAGGAAATAAAGAATTAGCATTTCGTTATGCTCAAAGAACGGGCGTATCAGGGAACTACAACTATGTAGTTAGAGTTAATGCTTATAAATATTTCCAGTATCGTTATGGATTTGAACCTTCGTTTATTTTCGGTACCGATACAAATGGATATGATATCTTCACTAGACTAGCTAGTGGAGCAAGATTCTCATTTGTTTTAGCAATCTTAGTTTCTGCAGTTAACCTAACAATTGGAACTATTTATGGTGCTATTGCAGGTTACTATGGAGGAACAATTGATATTGTTATGGAACGTATTACCGATATCTTAAGTGGTATTCCATTTATGGTTGTTACGGTTCTTTTCCAATTACACTTATCTGGTAAGGTTGGTGCAATTCCATCACTAATCTATGCCTTTGTATTAACAGGGTGGATAGGTATGTCCAGCAGGGTGCGTATGCAATTCTACAGGTTTAAAAACCAGGAATATGTACTGGCTGCCAGAACATTAGGCGCTACTGACTGGGCTATTATGTTTAAGCATATTTTCCCTAACTCATTGGGAACAATTATTACAGGTTCAATCTTAGTAATTCCAGGAGTTATCTTTTCAGAAACTTCATTAACATATTTAGGTATTATTAATTTAGACTCTCCAACGATGTCTTCAATTGGCTCAATGTTAGCTAATGGACAATCAGTGATGAGTAGTTATCCTCATATTATGTTATATCCAGCACTGTTTATTGCCTTACTAGAAATATCATTCAACTTGTTTGGTAATGGTTTACGTGATGCCTTTAATCCATCACTACGTGGAACGGAGGATTAATTTATGGAAAAGAAATTAGAAGTTAAAAATTTACAGATTTCATTTCGTACTCAACAAGGTATTTTAAAAGCTGTTCGTGATATCAGTTTTGATTTATACAAAGGTGAAACCCTAGCTCTTGTTGGTGAATCAGGTTCTGGTAAATCTGTTACTAACCGTGCCGTTATGGGTATTTTAGCAGGAAATGGAATAATTGAAGGTGGAGAAATCTTATATGATGGTCAAGACTTAGTTCAAATTAGTGAAGAAGACTTCCATAAATTAAGAGGCGATAAAATCGCGATGATTTTCCAAGACCCAATGAGTTCATTAAACCCAATTATGAAAGTGGGCAAACAATTAACTGAAGCAATGTTATTAAAAAATGCTGCTTCAAGAAGAAACGCTAGAAAATTATTTAATGATAAATTAGCATTATTAAACAAAAATATGGATGAAGTTAATCCAAATCAAGCAGTTCAAAATAAAGAAGATTGTAAGACCTTTGATACTTTTTCAGTTCACGCGACAAAATTAGAAGGTGTATTTAACAAGGCTCACAATGAAGCTGAAGAATTAAAACTAGACATCGATAACTTTATCTTCTTGGTTGAGAAAAAACAAAATGTCAGAGCTAAATATTCTATAAGAGATTTTATTAAGCGTCTGTCAGAGACATATCATCCTAGAGTGGTAGTTGAAAACAATAAAGTTAAATCTTTAATAGCGAAATTATCAGCTGAAGTATCAGCTATCACAAAAAATAAAGTTTCCGAAGAGATTTTAGATATCTTAAGGAAAATTTCAGAAATTTTAGATGAAGCTATTAATAAAGATAAGCCAAACTTCTTCTGTTTAGGCTATTATGTAATGAAAAATCCAAATGCTGATGTTGATAGTATGGAATTATGTGAATTAAATAAAATGGTTCGTCAGTGTTTGGATGATGAATTTATGATTGAATTTATCCAAAAAGGAAAAGCAGCTATTTTAAACAGTCACAATATTTCAATGCAGAAAAAACGTGACAATATGTTGCCATTACAAGAAGCATTAGACTATTTCAAAAATGAGAAAATAGATGAAAAGGAAGCTAATGAAGTGGCTAATAAAGTAATTCCACTAGTGAATGAAGCGATTGATAGATTAGAGATTATTAAAAACTCTACAGAATATACTTTTGGTTCAAGTTTAAAAGGTAATATTAAAAAATATTTTGATGGCTTAAAGCAAAATGAAAGTGAAGCAAAACGTTTTGCTAGGGAAGATGCTAAATATCAAAGAATAATTGCCAGAGGTAAAACTCCAGATTGGAGAGTTATTCCAGCAGTTTACTTTGATGAGAAATTAGGTGTTAGAAATATTTGCAATGTTATTGAATATTTGATGAATAGCTATCAAAGAGATTTCGACAATGATGACTTGTTTGATGGTGAAGCAAAAATGATTGATTTGGTAGATTATCTAAAAGAGCAGGCTAGTACCTTGGTATTTAGAATTACTAAGAAAATAGCTAAAGCTAGAGCTTTAAAACTATTAGAAGAAGTTGGTATTCCTGAGCCAGTTATTAGATACAATCAATATCCGTTTGAGTTTTCAGGTGGTATGAGACAACGTATCGTTATTGCTATTGCTTTAGCAGCCAATCCAGATATTCTAATTTGTGATGAACCTACTACGGCTTTAGATGTTACAATTCAAGCACAAATTCTTGAATTGATTAATAAACTTAAAGCTCAAAGAAATCTTTCAGTTATTTTCATCACTCATAACTTGGGTGTTGTCGCTAATATGGCTGATAGAATTGCTGTTATGTATGCTGGTAAAAT
>JAAZKG010000092.1 GCA_012799935.1 Erysipelotrichia bacterium
AAAATACAATAGCAGTGGCTGAGTTACCTGTCTTTTTAATTAATTTGTTAACATTAGTTGTAATTAATAAATCACCTTTTTTAACTCTATCTTCTACTTTTTGATGTATTTTATTGATTCCCTGTATTTTAAAAGTGTCAACACCTATGTGAACCATGATCTGTAAACCATTATTATCCTCAAGACAACTTGCATGGTCTGCATCATATAACACTTTAATTACACAATAAAAAGGAGCAAAAATTTTATTATCAGTTAAAAACACACCATAACCATCACCTATAGTTTTTTCTGCTTTTTTACTTGTTTTTTTAAATAAAACTTAACTATTGATATGCAAAAGGCAAAAAATGATTATAATTTCTTTTATTTTTTCTTTTATTCATATCATATATTAGCTTTATTCTATCATTTAAAAATGTGCTTTAAAATGTTCCTATAGACAGATTATTTAACTATTTCGAAACTATATATTTCTTTTTAAAATCACTTGGAGCAACGCCAATAATATTTTTAAAGGCTCTTGAAAAGGCATAAATACTAGCAAAACCACAATTTTCTGCAATTTCTCCAATGCTATAAGATTCATATAAAAGCATCTCTTTTGCTTTTTCTATTCTTTTTTCCATAGCATATTCATAAGGTGTTAAACAATATTTTTCTTTAAAAAGTCTTCTAAAATAAACTTCAGAAATATTAGATTGCTTAGCTACTACACCGATATCTAATCCAATATCATAAACATGTTTTTGAAAATATTTAATAGATGGCTCCATAATTCTATACTTATCATCTAATTTTCCATAGCCAATAATTCGAGCTGTCATATTATATAAATTACTTAAGTCCATTAATATATGCGAAGTTTGAGAAAACATATTTTTCTTTTCCATATTTAAATATCCTTTATAGAAAGATTTTGCTTCACTAATTTCAAATATATATATCCCTTTAAAATGTCCATCATATAATTCAAAATCAATAACTGGAAAAGTACCATCTTCTAACACTTCAAATTTATAATTTGTATCTTTAGCAATCATTAAACAATGACTATTATCAATTAAATATTTATTTCCTTCACTTTCGTAAATCGCTTTGCCGCCAACACAAAATACATATCCATCAAACATTCTTGTTCTAATATGCCTTATATCACCCTTTTTATATTTCTTTAGCAGTAATCTACCAACATTTTTAAATCTTAGATTTTCTAACACTTTCATCTATATCTTTTTCCTTCCTCCAGCCACTACATAATCTTCTCCTGTTACAAAGGATGCTTCATCAGAAGCTAAAAAGTAAATTACCTGAGCACACTCTCTATAACTGCCCGACCTATTCATGTAAGACATTTCAGGATAACGATTGTCTGGTTCAATATTACCAGGAGAAACACTATTTACCCTAACATTGTTTAGAGCCACCTCTTTAGATAATGATTTTGTAAAAGATTTTATTGCTCCTTTAGTTAAAGTATAATCAACCATTCCAACAGCACCTAAAGTTGCAGTAATAGAAGATAAATTTATTATGCTTCCATATTTTTGCTTTATCATTGGATTAATTAAAGCTCGCGTAAAATACAAAGTTCCATAAATATTACAATCTATTTTCTTTCTCCAATGTTCTGAAATAGAATTACTAAATGGTCCTCTATCGCATCTAAAAATCCCTGCATTATTTACTAAAATGTCTACTGTTCCATATTCTTTCAAGATATGATTACACAATTTATTTACTTTTTCTTCATCTGTTACATCACAAACAAAAGAAATAGCTAATTCATCATTTAACTCTTCCATCGCTTTATCAAGCTGAATTTCATCAATATCAACCAATATTGTTTTTATATTATGCTCCAGAAAAAGCCTAGCTGTTTCTAAGCCTATTCCTCTACCAGCACCTGTAACTAAAGCTAATTTTTGTTTCATATTACAACTTCATTTCTGGCAAATGTCCCTCAGTAGCATTTTCCCTATGGATAATTTTAGCAGGATTGCCTATTACAATGCTGTGATCAGGAACATCAAAGTTCACAAATGTATTTGGAGCAATCAAAACATCATTTCCTATCTTTACGTTTCCTACGACAGTTGAATTTGTTCTAATAACAACTCTATCTCCAAAAGTTGGTACACCTTTTCTTTTTCCTCTAATATCTCTTCCTACTGTAACGTTGTGTGTTATGAAAAAATGATTTCCAAAAGTTGCTTTTCCATTAATAACAATACTACCCCAGTGACCAATAATAAAACCTTTGCCAATAGTCATATTATTTTCAAAAGAGATACCTGTTTTAAGTTCTAAACGATGCAATCTCCACTCTAAATATTTTTTCCATATTGTATCTTGATTGGCTTGAAGTTTTCTATAAGCTTTAGTCATTTTCCATTCATAACCAGTTAAATAAGCTTTTGATACTCTATGATTTTTAAATTCATATAAAAACTTATAATCATAATCAATCATCGCTTTATATTTGGCATTATTTGGCGAAAGAGTAAACTTCATAAAATTTCCCCTCCTAACTTATCACTATAACTTATTTATACCACATATTTTTAAACCTGCGAACACAATCTTTAACAATTTCGAAACTAACTTTTATCTAAATAGTTAAAAAAAGCTTTTACCCTTATATAAACATTTAGTTATTAATTGACGCTAAGAGTACTAACTATCTTAAAATCATAAATTTTTTTAATCCTATCAATTATTATCTATTTTGCAATCTTGAACCTTGTCTCTTATTAACAAAAAAATCAAAATATAAAAAGTTAATGATTTATTCCAAAAATAAAATGACTAGTTAAAATAATATAATATAAATAAAAAATGAACTCGTGAAGTTTTTAATTCCATTGTCATCAATGCTTTTTTAAACTATCCTAATGTTCATCAATAGTCATAAATTTTATCTTTAATTGAATATAAATCAATATCAATACCATTTAAATTTTGTTTTTCAGTTTCTAAACATGCTAGTTTATCAACTTTTTTGGCTATAATTACTCCTTTTTAAATGGATTCTTCAAATAATTATTAATTAATATTGCCACAACAATACCAATTGTGGTATCTAAAAATCTATTAAAAGCAAAGGCAAATGGCAATTGTCCTGCTCGATTAATCACTATTGCCAAATACACAACACAACCAGTAGCTACCGACCCTGGTCTTTTAGTATAAACACATATATAAATTACTGGAATAAGTAAAAGTGAAATCA
>JAAZKG010000093.1 GCA_012799935.1 Erysipelotrichia bacterium
CAAACTTTTTCATAATACTTTTCCTCCTTCCTTATTTGCGAGAATACTTATTATTTATTATAACCTTAATTATCAAGACTTATTTCCGCTCGCGAAAAAAAACAGAATTAACTTTTTAATTCCGCGTAGAAGAGACTAACAGTTGCAAAGTTAGAAGAGACTAACTATAATTTATAATGTTAGAAAGAAGGTTTATTTATGACATTAGACCAATTAGAAATCGGGAAGCCTGCCATAATTACAAAAGTAAATGGCAACGGTATATTAAGAAGCAGATTGCTTGAAATGGGCTTAATACCAGAAACGATAGTTGAAGTAGTTAAAACTGCGCCCTTAAAAGACCCAATTGAAATTACTTTAAGAAGTTATGTTTTGACAATTAGGTTAGAAGAAGCACAATTGATTGAAGTGCAAGAGGTAAATTAAGATGATTTATGCGTTAGTAGGAAATCAGAATAGTGGGAAAACGACACTGTTTAACATTTTAACAGGGTCTAATCAGCATGTTGGAAATTTTCCTGGGGTAACAGTTGAACAAAAATACGGAATCATAAAAGGCACCGATTATCAGGTCGTAGATTTGCCTGGTATCTATTCAATTAGACCTTACTCTAATGAAGAAATATTGACTAGAGATTTCATTTTGAACAATAAACCTGATGCTATTATTAATATTGTTGATGCAATGAATATTGAAAGGAATTTGTATTTAACGTTGCAATTGTTAGAATTAAGAATTCCGACAGTTGTAGCGATCAATATGATGGATGAAGTTAGAGCCAATAATGCTTCTATTAATATAGAATTATTATCTGAACTTTTAGGTGTTCCGGTAGTTCCAATCAGTGCTATTAAAGAAGAAGGAATATCGGAATTAATAAGTGTGGTAGAAAATACAGCTAAAAACAAAACCATTCCAAAGGTATATGATTTTTGTAAACCTGGACCAGTACACAGATGTATTCATGCAGTCAGCCATGTTATAGAAGATCATGCTGATGAAGCAAATATTTCAGCAAGATATGCAACAATGCAAATCATTTTAAATGATTCAAAAATTATTGATTTACTAAAACTTGATGATAGTAAAATAGATATAATTAAATGTCATGTTGATGAAATGGAAAATGAAAGAGGCTTAGATTGCGAAGCAGCTATTGCTGATATGAGATATAAATTTATTGAAAGTGTTTGTAGTCAAACAGTTTTAAAACCAGAAAAAAGTAAAGAAAGAGAAAGAAGTATCAATATTGACAAAGTCTTAACTCACAAATTTTATGCTATTCCAATCTTTGTAGTTATTATCACCACTATATTCTGGTTAACTTTTGGACCGATAGGTACATTTTTATCTGATAGTTTTTCCGCTTTTATTGATAATATTATTGGTACAATTGCGGTTTTATTAGCAAGTTATGGTATTAACGAAGTAGTGCAAGGTTTAGTTATTGATGGTATCTTAGCTGGTGTTGGATCAGTTTTATCGTTTTTGCCAATTATTTTGCTGTTATTTTTCTTCTTATCAATTTTAGAGGATACGGGATATATGGCTAGAATTGCCTTTGTGATGGATAAGTTACTAAGAAAAATAGGTTTATCTGGAAAAAGCATTGTTCCATTTTTAATAGGATTTGGTTGTACGGTACCTGCTGTTATGGCTACAAGAACACTTCCTTCTGAAAGAGATAGGAAGTTAACAATTTTGTTAGTGCCATTTATGAGTTGTACAGCTAAAATACCAATTTATGCTTTTTTTACAGATTATTTCTTTGTTGAACATAAAGCTTTGATAATGACAGGATTATATTTTGGGGGGATTTTAACAGCGGTTATTACTTCCGTTATTTTCAATAAAGTAGCTTTTAAAGGTAATCCAATACCATTTGTAATGGAAATGCCAAACTATCGTTGGCCAAGTTTAAAATCAGTAACTATATTGATGTGGGAAAAAGCGAAGGATTTCATTCAAAGAGCATTTACAATAATTGTGGCTTCAACAATCTTGGTTTGGATTTTGCAATCATTTGATTTGAGATTCAATATTGCAGAAGACGCTAGTCTATCAATTTTAGGTTCACTTGGAAAAGTTTTAGAACCAGTATTTAGACCGCTTGGATTTGGTGATTATCGTTTTGTAACAGCGTTAGTAACAGGTTTAATTGCGAAAGAAACAGTAGTATCAACTTTAGAAGTATTAATACCAACAGGTATTACAACAATATTAACTACAGCCAGTGCTTTAGCATTTTTAACCTTTACTCTTTTATATACACCTTGCTTTGCAGCAATTGCTTCAATTAAACGTGAAGTAAATTCAACAATTAAAACTATTGGCATTATAATATTTCAAATTTTAGTAGCTTGGTTAATAGCATTTCTAGTTTATAATGTGGCAGGTATATTATTATGAATTTTATAGATTATGTTATTATTGCATTTATAGCAATCATCTTTGTGTTAGCAATAAAAAATAGCAAAAAGAGTAGGTGTATCGGATGTGTTGGAGATTGCAGTAGTTGTCCAAGCAAAATTAATTTTGAAAAAAATATAAAAACAAACAAAGATAAGCAGGATTAAAATCCTGCTTATTTAAATCAGTTGCTAATAAAAAAACACAGGATTAACCCGTGTTTTTGAGTACAATGTTATTAATTATTCTTCTTCAACTTTTTCTTCGCATGGTTCCTCACATTTTGAACCTGCATCTTTTTCTAAATCAATAATGTTTTTTTCTTCTTCATTTGCATGTAAGATGTCTTTAATAACCTTAACTCCGATTGCTGTTATAACAGCACCTACAATTGCAGTTCCAATAAGTTTTTTTAACATTTAGTCAACCTCCTATATTTAAGAACATTTTTACTTGTCTTCATGTTAGATTAATTATACACTAATTTTTAATTTTTTGTAAATTACATTGCCAATTATAAGCATCTTTACACATGTCTTCTAAAGTTCTGGTTGCCTTCCAACCTAGCAACTCATAGGCTTTATTAGCATTAGCATAGTTGATAGCTACATCTCCTGGTCTTCTTGCTTCAATCTTATAAGGAATTTTTAGCTTATTTGCTTTTTCAAAAGCTTGAACCATTTCTAATACTGATGCTCCTTTTCCAGTTCCAATATTGATTTCCAAACATCCTTTTTGCTTTTGCAAGTATTTACTGGCTGCTACATGGGCATCGGCCAAATCACAGACATGAATATAGTCTCTAACACCTGTACCATCAATAGTGTCATAATCGTTGCCATAGACTCTTAAATAGTCTCTGACACCAGTTGCTACCTGTTGAATATAAGGCATTAGATTGTTAGGGATTCCTTTTGGATTTTCACCTATAATTCCAGAAGGATGAGCTCCAACTGGATTAAAATATCTCAAAGAAATAGCATCTAGCTGACTATTGGCATGACAAGTATCCCTAATAATTTGTTCGCACATTAGTTTAGTCCAGCCATAAGGATTGGTACAACCTAATTTGTATCCTTCTAATCTTTCTGCTGGATTATCTTCATCATATACAGTAGCACTACTAGAAAACACCAATTTATGTACTTGGTTTTTTAGCATTGATTTTAATAGAGTTATAGTTGCATTTAAATTGTTTTCATAATATTCCAGTGGTAAGCTTACAGATTCACCTACTGCTTTTAATCCTGCAAAGTGGATAACAATTTCGATATCATGCTCTTTAAAGATTTTATCTAATAATTTTTCACTGCGACAATCTCCATAGTAAAAAGGAATAGCAACATTTTTAAATTTTTCTATTCTTTTTACAACATCTTCTTGCGAATTAACTAGGTTATCAATGATTACAACATCATAACCATTTTCGATAAGTGATATGGCAGTGTGGGATCCAATAAACCCCATTCCTCCAGTTAATAGAACTTTACTCATAATATGCCTCCTAGTTTAAAACTATGTCTCTCTCTATATAATGATAACAAATTATTGAATAAAAAAACTATATTTTTAGCATAACATAATATCTTAAAAAGTATACTTGTTTTTATAATGTCATCGAACAACATCAAATAAATGTGCTAAAATTATTGAAGATAAAGGAGCAATTTATTTAATCTTTTTTAAAATTTATATCTTGCTTTTGTAATCTTACTGTGATAGCATAATTATGCTGCCTGATTAGCTCAGTCGGTAGAGCAATCGGCTGTTAACCGATTTGTCACAGGTTCAAGTCCTGTATCAGGCGCCATTAAAAAGAAAACCCAGGGAATCAAAACTGGGTTTTATTTTTATTCTTTGCTAATTGGAACAAATGTTTGATAAACGAGATGAAACAAAAAACAAATTAAAGTAGTTATTATAGCTACAACAACAAATAAAATCCATGCTAAACTTGTTTTTAAGGAAATATCAAATAAGTAATAGACTAATAAATCTGCGCCTATAATTAAAATTAAATAGATAGGGACACAGTAAACATCCTTTTTCAATTTAAAAAATTCAACAAAAAAACTTAGGAATAACACAATTCCTGGAATGGTTAATAATATCAGTGAAACACCTTCAACGGTATTTTCTCCATAAAAGTGGATTAATAGTCCTAAAGCTATTAATAAAGATGACAGCAGTAACTGTAAGGCCATATAGTTAATTTTTTTCATGTCTTAATTATAATGGTATCTTCATAAAATATCTACCAGCAAAGTGATTTGTCGTTTTATTTACTTAATTAAAAACATCTTATAAAGATGCATAGTGCTGTTTTTAATAGACTGGTAATATGTTTTTTGAGAAACAATATGTTTTCTCATTATTTCTTGTATCGTTAAATTAAAGATATAACGATCAACAAAGATTTTTCTGTCTTCATCTAAAACAATAGAATTGATACTGTTAATTATTTTTTTGATAGTATTTTCATGTTCAATAAGTTCTAAAACAAATTGACATGTTTTATCAACGATTTTTTTATCAGAAGTTATTTTAATTACTGATGATGTATAATTTAATCGTTGATAAAGATTATTGTTTTCAGATAAATATAATTTTCCATCAATATAATAAAAGCCTTCGCTTTTTAAAAAGTCTAAAATTTGAAGAAGTCGTTGTTTTTTAGTCAGTTGATAATTTTGACAAATATTCATTAATGTCGTTATTGTTAGCATTTTGAATTTCTTTATTGATTAATTGACGTTCAATTAGTGAGAAACTATTGTTTTGAAGTTTTCTATAAACTGTTCTAGGACTTCTTTCGATAACTTCTGCTATTTTCTCAATATTTGTTTTCACATATTCTTCGAAAATCAGAGTTTCTTCGGATAACCCTGTTAAATACTGAGTAACATCTTCCATCATTTTGTTTAAGCGATACTGATTTTCTTCAGTATAGGCTTTACGGATTTCTTCAATGATTTCACCTATTTCAAAACCATCCATGTACCCTTGTTTTTGATATCTTTCTAATTTCTTAATAATTAGCAAAATGCTAGAGTTAGTGTTTGTCATACGTTCTACCTCCTAAAATCCTACACTAAAATAATGGTATGTAATACTTAATAATCCTAACCTAATTTTCCAAATTATGATAATATTATTAAGCAAAGGATAAAAAGATTATAGAATATGAAAAATCAGGCCCTAATAATGTAGAAATCTATATAGATTATCTTAAACCAGCAATATCTCAAGAACCAGAAATGATGTTGACTACTGGTATTAATGAAGAGGCAATTAGAAAAAGATTGTCAGGAAAATGATTCTTTATGAATACTATTTGATTAAAGCAAAAATCCAGAAGCTGATAAATTTTATAATTCTTTTGAAAATGTTAAGTTATATCAACAACCAATGTTAAGCAAAGAGCTTACAAATAAAAAATAATTTAAGGAGAAAAATATGGAAAAGAAAAAACAAGCGATTAGTTTTGAAATAACACACATATGTAAACAGTCAGGAGCGAGAACTGGTATTTTACACACTCCTCATGGAGATGTAGTAACACCGATGTTTATGCCTGTCGGTACTGCAGCTAGTGTAAAATTTATTTCTCCAGAAGAATTGTATGAAATGAAGGCCGGAATTATTTTGGCCAACACCTATCATTGTATGTTGAGACCTGGCGAAGATGTAATAAGTAAAGCAGGTGGCTTGCATAAATTTATGAATTATAAAAACCCAATTTTAACCGATTCAGGTGGATTTCAGGTTTTTTCATTAGCTGATAGTAGAAAAATTACTGAAGAAGGTGTGCAATTTCAATCACATTTAGATGGTTCACCACTTTTTATCTCGCCAGAAAAATCGATTGAAATTCAAAATAAACTTGGTGCAGATATTATCATGGCTTTTGATGAATGTCCACCATATCCAGTAACTAGAGAGTATATGGAAAAATCAGTGGCTAGAACTTTAAGATGGGCTAAGCGCTGTCAGGATGCTCATCAAAGAGCAGGTCAGCAAGCATTGTTTGGTATTGTTCAGGGCGGAGAATTTGAGGATATTAGAAGACATTCAGCTCAAGAATTAGTCAAGATGGATTTTGAGGGATATGCTATTGGTGGAACGTCAGTTGGTGAAAGCAATGAAGTTTTTTATAAAATGATTGATTATTCGATGATTGATTTACCAAAAGAAAAGGTTAAATATTTAATGGGAGTAGGTTCAACTGACTTTTTATTAGAAGCGATTTTAAGGGGAGTAGATATGTTTGACTGTGTTTTACCAACTAGAAATGCTAGACATGGGACTGTTATGACTTCACAGGGAAGAATTGACATAAAAAAAGTTCAATATGCTGAAGATTTTAGTCCATTAGATCCTGAGTGTGATTGTTACTGCTGTAAAAACTATACTAAAGCTTATCTAAGACATTTATATCGTAGTAAAGAAGGTTTTGGTATTAGGTTATTATCGATTCATAATTTACGTTTTTTAATTAAATTAATGGAAGATGCCAGAAAGGCAATAAATGAAGATAGGTTTTTAGATTTTAAAGAAGAGTTTTTCAAAAAACATGATTTAAATGTTAAAGATGCTAGGGGTTTTTAAAATGAAAACAAGTGATTTTGATTTTTATTTGCCAGAATCTTTAATAGCTCAAACTCCACTGGAAAATAGAAGTGACTCAAGATTATTAGTGGTAAATAAAACTGAAAACTCTTATAGTGATTATCATTTTAGTGATTTAATAGATTTTTTAAGAGAAGATGATATAATTGTCAGAAATAATACCAGAGTTATTCCAGCACGATTATTTGGTGTAAAAAAAGCTAAAGAAAACAATACCCAAGCTAATGGCTATTGTGAAGTTTTACTTTTAAAAGATGAAGGAAACAATATTTGGGAAACCTTGGTAGGGAATTCTAAAATTGTAAAATTAAATACGATTATTAGTTTTGGTGATGATAAACTTAAGGCACGTTGTGTTAAGATAGGAGAAATGGGTATACGTCATTTTGAAATGATTTATGAAGGAATTTTTATGGAAATATTAGACCAATTAGGCAATATTCCACTGCCTCCATATATCAAGGAAAAATTAATAGATAAGGAAAGATATCAAACTGTTTATAGTAAGATAGATGGAAGCGCAGCTGCTCCAACAGCTGGTCTACACTTTACTGAGGAGTTAATTGAAAAAATCAAAGGAAAAGGTTGTCGTTTTGTTGATGTAACTTTGCATATTGGACTTGGAACATTTAGACCAGTTAATGTCGATAATATTGATGAGCATGTAATGCACAGTGAATATTATCAAATGTCTAAAGAAGCAGCTGATTTGTTGAATATGGCTAAAGAAAAAGGAAAAAGAATTATCGCTATAGGAACAACATCGGTTAGAACACTTGAAGCAATCTACCATCAATACGGCTGTTTTAAAGAGTGTTCTGGAAGCACGGATATCTTTATTTATCCAGGCTATAGCTTTAAGGCAATAGATGCAATTGTTACTAATTTTCATTTGCCTAAGTCAACACTGATTATGATGATTAGTGCTTTTGGGGGAAAAGATTTAATTTTTGAAGCTTACAAACATGCCATAGAAGAAAAATATCGTTTCTTCTCTTTTGGTGACAGTATGTTGATTTATTGATTATGAAAGAATTTGGAAAGAAAAAGTATTATTATTTGCAACAGCAAACCTTAGAAGAAATAAAAGGGTTAGAAAATAAACCTTCTTTGTTGATGCATGTTTGCTGTGGAGTTTGTGCTAGTTATGTTTCTCTATATTTGAGCGAGTATTTCGATTTAACTCTTTATTACAATAACGACAATATCTATCCAAAACAGGAATATGATCGCCGTTATAATGAACTGGTTAGGTTAATTGAGGAATACAACAAAAATAAAGGAACAAACATCAAGATTATCAAAACTGAATTTGATGGTGAAAATTATCTTAAAAAACTGGCTTCTTTAGCTAATGAACCAGAAAAAGGTAAAAGATGTGTGCTTTGTTATTCATTAAGAATGAAACAAGCAATGCAGTATGCCAGCGATAATAATTTTGATTATTTTACGACAGTTATGACAATTTCTAGACAAAAGGATTCTGAAACTTTAAATAAAGTTGGAGAAAAAATTGCCACCTTATTTCCAAAAGTTAAATACTTTTATTCTGATTTTAAAAAGGATGATGGAATACTTAAAACAAACCAGTTGTCCAAGGAAAATAATCTTTATCGTCAACAATATTGTGGCTGTTATTACTCTTATAATGATTTTTTAAAAAGAGAAAAAAGGTAAAAATAGGTTATGAGTTATTATGTTTTTATCGATATTGATGGAACACTGCTTGATAACAGCACTAACATTATTCCTTCTTCAGCAATAGAAGCTATTAATTTAGCTAAAGAAAATGGTCATAAGATTTTTATTTGTACGGGAAGAAGTTTTCCTTCAATTACTGAAAATTTCTTAGAACTTAATATTGATGGTATTATTGCTGGCTGTGGCGGTCAAATAATTATTAACGGTGTTCAGGAATATTATTGTCCAATGCCTGAAGAAATGCTTAAACCTATAGTTAAATATTTTATTGAAAATGATGTTGGATTTATGCTTGAAGGAGAAAAAGTTAATTATTTGTATTGTGCCAAAAATAGTAGCAAAATAGAAAAAGAACTTACTGATTTTTTGTATACTGATGGTATTTTTGTTCCATTTAGTTATTTTAAAGACAAATATGAAGAAATAATCAAACTTTCTTTCTTCACTTTAAAAAAAGATAAGATAGATAAGCTTTTTAAAAAATTAAGCACCAAATTAAATGGTAGTTACGATAATTGGTATCCGAAAGTTTATACTGGAGAAATCTCTTATGCTAGAAATACTAAAGCTTCAGGTATAGATTACATCATTAGCAAAGATAATCATCCAATTGAAAAAACAATAGCAATAGGTGATGGTACAAATGACTATGAAATGATTATTCATGCTGGTATTGGTATAGCTATGGGTAATGCTAACAAAAAATTAAAAGAAGTAGCTGATTATATAACTACGAATGTTGATGATAATGGAATATATAATTGTTTTAAAAAGTATGAGTTGATATAAAAACGGGATTTAATTCCCGTTTTACTTTAGTGTTGAACCTTTAATGATATCTTTTAGCAATTGTGCTGAATGATGTAAAGCTTCTAGTTCATCTGAACTATAAGGAACCTCTATTACATCAAGTGCTCCCCTTCGACCTACTCGTGTTGGCGCCGAAATACAGACATCCTCTAAACCATATGTTCCCTGTTGAAGTGTTGAAATAGTTAAAATTGATTTTTCATCACGCAAGATAGCTGTAACAATGCGTGTAATTGCCAGTGCTACTGCATAATTGGTATAGCCTTTGCGTTCTATAATTTCATAAGCAGCATTTTTAACACCTTCAGCAATGCTTTTTTTATCTTCCTTAGAAAAATCGATTCCAATTAAATCACAATATTGGTCAACTGTTAATCCAGCAATTGTAGTAACTGACCAAGTTGCAACTTCACTATCACCATGTTCTCCGATAATGCTGGCTCTAATATCGCGAGGATCAACCTGAAATCTGATTGATAAATCTGATTGGAAACGGGCAGTGTCTAATACGGTTCCTGAACCAAAAACACGATGTTGTGGGAATCCAGATAATTTATATGTTACATAAGTTAAAATATCTACGGGATTTGATACTACTAATAAAATGGCATCAGGATTATACTTAACAATTTGTGGTACCATTTGTTTGAATATTTCAATATTTTTATTAACTAAATCAATTCTTGTTTCTCCTTGTTTTTGAGCCAGTCCAGCTGTGATAATTACAATATCACTGCCAGTGGTGTCTTCATAACTGCCAGCCATTACATTTACAGGTGAAACAAATACTTTACCGTGGTCTAAATCCATTGCTTCTCCTTTAGCTCGCATCAAATTAACGTCAACTAAGACAATATCAGTTGCGATGCCATGATTTAAAAGGGCAAAAGCTGTAGCTGAACCAACATAACCAGCACCAATTATTGAGATTTTTGTTGCTTTCATAATGAATTCCTCCATTCGTATTATATTATACTGTCTGTAAAGAAAATAAAAAAGCACGAATTTAGATGCTTCATTTTTTCGCGCTTATTTCATATTCTAAAATAGTAGTAATTTAATCAATTATTCTCTATGATCTTTAAGGTTTTGGAAGAAATTATTAACAGCTTCGTTGAATTCGCTATATAATTCATTATCTCGTTGAGCTCCACAGAAGCCAACTTCTTTCCATTTAGTTCTTAATCCTTTAACTCTTTCAATCATTTCTTCGGAAAAATCACATTGTGCTGTACATAATTTAGCTTCAGCAATTAATTCTTCTTTCTTTGCAGCTCTTTCCGCAAATGAAGCTTTTAATTCCGCATAGTAGGCATTTTTGGCTTGATTGAAAGATTTTCTTGCAGCTGAGAATTGTTTCCACAACTCTTCGTCGTGTTTTCTACCAGCACTTCCTGCAACTTTCCACTTTTCTAACAATTCATTAATAGCTCTAGTTGTTTTTTTCCATTCAGTTGATGTAACTAATTGTTGAAGTTCAACAACAATTGCTTCTTTTGCTTCTTTCGCTACAGCGCGCTGTTGTTCTAAATTGGCATAATATTCCCTTCTATTATCGAAGAATGTATCTCTAACTTCTTTATATTGAGCCCAAAGTTCATCATCAGTCTCTTTTCCGGCAGAGCCTGTTATTTTCCATTGATTGAATAAATCATTCATTACTTTAGTCGCTTTTCTAAAGTTTTTCATTTCAAGTACTTCTTTTGATTTTTCAATGATGGCAGCTTTTGTTTCTGCCGCATTTAAAGATAATTCATGTTTCTTAGCTTCAATAAGAGCAAGGTATTCATCGAATTCTTCTCTTAATTCCACTTCAAAACCAGATTCGTATTCAGGAAATCTTTTCCATTGCTTTTTTAAACTTGAAGCCGTTTTGACTGCGTTAAAAACATTGTCAGATTCAGAGAGTCTTTTTGCTTTCTTAACTAATTCTTCCTTACGCTTTAAGTTTAAATCTAAATCGCTGTATTCTACCATACTTCCACCTATCCATAACACTATGTATTCTTCCCTAAACCTAATTGTACCCTTTTTTTAAGAATAAATAAAGTAAAAAACCTTTTTTTTAGTTTTCCAGATAAAAAGTTCTACCCAATTGTTGATATTTAACAGCTGCAAGTGGATTAGAAGGTATTTTTTCCCAATTGTGTCCTTTTATAAATAATTCAATCGCTTTTAAGTTTTCTTTTGTATCAGTAATATCTTTAATTAAAGGAGTTCTAAAGACATGTGCAACATTACTGTCCATTAATATTTTCGCATTTTCAAGGATTGTTTTGTTGGATTTACCAGTGTAAGTAAGATGTTTTTCATCATCAATAAGTTTAATGTCCATAATGATGTAATCACAATAAAGAAGCAATTGTTTAAAAGTCTCTTTATCACAATAACCAGAAGTCTCAATTGCTGTATGGATATTATATTCTTTAAGTTTTTTTAAGCATTGTAGCAAGAAAGAGGGTTGAAAAAGAGGCTCTCCACCACTAAAAGTAATTCCTCCTTCTAAAAGTTCAAGAGTTTCCTTATTTTTTAAAGCTAAATTTACAATGTCGTCAACAGACATTTGATAACCTTTAACTATCAACGCGTTATTAGGACATAAGTGATAATTTATTTTTTTTCCATCAACCTCACACTTAAGACAGTTAGTACACTTGTTTTTATTAAACATTAATTCTTGCTGTATATTTTGTCCTTCAGGATTATGACACCAAAGACATCTCAAAGGGCAACCTTTTAGAAAGATTGTGATTCTTGTCCCTGGTCCATCATGAACTGTTAATTCTTGAATATCAAAAATTGTTCCATTCATAGAGAATGTTCCTGTCTAGCAATAACATGATCTTGATATTCCTTATCCAATTCAACAAAATAAGCGCTCCACCCCCAAATTCGAACAATTAGATTGCGATATTTGTCAGGATTGATTTGAGCATTTTTTAGATTATGAAGATTTACTGAATTGCATTGCAGTTGATGTCCTTTTTTAAGCACAAATAGTTTGATAAAGTTTGCCATTTTTTTAATACTTTCATCATCATTAAACATCGAACTGGAAAATTCTAAGGTTAAAGGACCACCATTATTACATTTAATCAAATCAGGTTTACAGAATGATTCAATAATTGAAATAGGTCCTTTGATGTTAGTTGATAAACTAGGAGAGTAGTTGGCACTTAAAGGTTCTGATTTTTTTCTTCCATCATATGAAGCACCTAATTGTTTGCCATGCCATAAATAATACATGGCTGTGCCAGTTCCTGGTCTTATAATGCCACCATAACAGTTTCTTTTGTCTTTCAAAGTATCATAAAACATCTCTAAAACTTCAACAGCTATTTCATCAACCTCATCGTTATTTTGTCCCATCTTTGGCAGTTGATATTTTATATGGTGGAATAATTCATCGTGATTTTCATAATTGTTATTAATTATAGAAACAAATTCTTTTAGACTTAATTTTTTATCATCAAAAACTAATTTTTTAATTGAATATAGACTATCTGTGATAGTAGAAATACCAGTACCATGAATGCCAAAGTTTTGATATTTTACTTCTAAACCACTTTCAATTAAAGGAGCAGGGACAAAGTAAATGTTTTGATACTGTTTTAATAAACTGTCACACTCTTTTTCTAAATAGACTTTATAGTCAGTTAGTAATTGCGAAAAACTTTGATAGTCAGTTTTATTTTTTAGTAAATCTTCTAAAACTTTAAAGAAACAGCAAGCACCAATATTAACTATTTCAAAACCATACTTTGGAATGACAATTTCCCAACAAGCGGCCACAGCATAGTTATAAGCATCTTCCTTTTTATAGCCTTGTCTAATTAAACTTTCAATGATGACATCATCATTTAAATACTGTGGAAATCCTAAACCTGCTTTAGTCAATTCACTTCCTAACTCAAATATCTCAATTGGCGTATCTTTATTAACACGTAAATTGATTTTTGGATCAATCAAGTTATTTTGTCTACAAGCGATTAAGGAAAGTTTACTGAAAAGATTAAAAAGTTGATTCCCTTTTTCATCGATACCACCAAGAACTACACTTTGACCATTGTCCCCTTGTTGAACTCCATCATATAAATCAGCATCAACATTAAATGACAAGAAAAAGTCTTTTATTAACTCTAAAGCTGAATTTTCATCTAATATTTTTTCTTCCATATCTTTTTTTAGGTAAGGATAAAATAATTGGTCAATTCTACCACCAACAATCTGATAACCTCCTTCTAACATGTAACCATAATGAAGGATTCTAAAAAATTGCATGGCTTGTTTTAGATTTAATGCTGGATATCTTGGAACTACTGATAATGTTTCTACCACATCATTTCTACCAAGTTTTTTAGCTTCAATCAAATACTTGTCAGTCAGTTTCAAAAGGGCATCAATTTCTCTTTTTAAGTAAGTGTCACTTCTTTCTTTAACTTTTAAAAGACCTTCTTGGATGATAGAAGTATAATCAGGTAATAAATTAGAAACGTAACCACTTTCGTGAATGTAGTGATTTTTAAATTTTTCACTCCATTCTTCCTTAGTAAAGCAGTCAGGTAAATTACTAATTGTGCGCATAAAAACAATCTGTTGATTATTTAAAATAACAGCTTCCTCATTTTCACACATATATTCAAATCTTCTAACAACTCTCTCTTTATCAGATAGAGCAAGATCATGATAATTTTGTGCTATTTCATCAACTTTTTTACGATATTTTTGATGTCTAAGATTAAAAATATAGTCTCTCAAATTTTCCATAATTATTTCCTCATTATTGATTTAATTATATTGGTATTAATTGTTTTCTTCAAGTAATGTTAAAAAGGATATCTAAGTGATATCCTAAATTTATTAATAGGTTAATTGTTTAGCACCATCTCTTTTTTTATGATAAATGTTGGCATATATTACTAAGACAATTGGAGAAAGTGAAAGGATTAAAACGGAAACATATAAGTAAATATTTCCTGGGAAAATCTTTTCACATAAAACAATAAATAACATTCCTAAACATCTAGATAAAGATAAATATGTTTCTTTAGCAATGATTCTACCTGCTAAATTTTCTGTTTTACTATAATCATTGATAGCATTCATCGAGATAATACTCAAAGGAATAGTGTAAAATGGGGTAGCGATAGCATTGACAATTCCATAATATAAGGCTCCTAATAAATTGGGTATTAAAACTAGAATTATTGTGGCACTTGAGATAAAGATTGCTCCATAGGTATAGTATTTAATTCTATTATGTCTTCTGATTATTTTTGATGCTATGGCATATGCGATAATCGTTAGAAGTGAGAAAAATGCCAATAGTTTGCCATAGAAACTACCACTTCCATTTGTAGCGTTGTAAATTAGAAGGCCAGTTAAGGATAAAATTAGAGAATCTCTAAAACCATAAAAGAAGTATGACAATAATACATAACGCCATTGCTTATCTTTTTGAAAACTAAGAGATTTTAAAACGCTAAACTTTACAGGATTGCCTTTTTCTTTAATCATCAGTCCTAAAATTGAAATGCCACCATAAATAAAAAGCACGATTTTGAATATATTCAAATAGCCATCAATATCAGTACCTGATAAATTGATGATAAATGTTGCAAGCAGTGGAGCAGCAACATTAGCGATATTGCTTAGTATTCCACTTATCGATAAGAAGTCTGCACGGGTTTCAGGGTTGGTTACCAGTTGGTTAAGGGTGTTAACACTTAACCAATAAAATCCCTCTCCTATGCCATATAATAAGGCAACAAAGTAAACTAAATTGTTGTTAGCAG
>JAAZKG010000011.1 GCA_012799935.1 Erysipelotrichia bacterium
GAGTTTTAACAATTGAAGATAATGGCATTGGAATGAATCAAAAAGATTTAGAAGAGAATTTAGGAACAATTGCTCATTCTGGATCAATGGATTTTAAAAATGCTTTAGAAACCAATGAAGAAATAGATATCATCGGACAATTCGGTGTCGGTTTTTATTCCGCTTTTATGGTAGCGCAAAAAATCGTTGTGGAAAGTAAAAAGATTGATGAACAAGGTTATAAATGGGTTTCTACTGGTCAGGATGGCTATTCAATTGAAAAGATTGAGAAAGAAGATGTTGGAACTAAGATTGCTTTACATTTAAGAGAAGACAGCGAAGAAATACATTATTCAGAGTATTTGGATAAATATACCATTGAGTCTTTAGTTAAAAAGTATTCTGACTATATTCGCTACCCAATAACAATGATGGTGGAAAAATCAGTTGAAGTTGAAGGTAAAGAAGGAGAATATGAAACTATTGAAGAAGAAAAAACTTTAAATACTATGGTTCCATTATGGCGAAGAAATAAAAGTGATATCACTGAAGAAGAATATAATACCTTTTATAAATCGCAGTTTAGTGACTGGAATGATCCACAAGAAGTTATTCATTATTCTTTAGAAGGGAAAGTTAACTACAAGGCTTTACTATATATTCCTTCAAAAGTACCATTTGACTTTTATTCAAAAGACTATGAGGCAGGATTACAGTTATACTCAAAAGGCGTCTTTATTATGTCTGATGCTAAAGACTTGATTCCACCTTACTACAATTTTGTCAAAGGATTAATTGATACTGATGATGTAAGTTTAAATATTTCCAGAGAAATGTTGCAGCAAGACTCGCAATTACAAGCAATTAACAAATCGGTTTCAAGAAGAATCAAATCTACTTTAGTTGATATGCTGGTAAAAGAGAGAGAAAAATATGAACAGTTTTTCCAAAACTTCGGTTATGGTTTAAAGTATGGAGTTTATAGTGATTATGGAATGAACAAAAAAGAACTGCAAGACTTATTACTATTTTATTCTTCTAAAGAAGACAAATATGTTACTTTAAAAGAATATAAAGAAAGAATGTTGGAAAGTCAAAATGAAATTTATTATGCGACTGGCACCTCAATTGAACAAATAAAGAAACTTCCTCAGCTTGAACAGTTAGTCGATAAAGGTTATGAAGTATTATACTTTATGGATAATATTGATGAATTTGTTGTCATGATGATGAGAGATTATGATGGCAAAGTATTCCAAAGTGCACAAAAGGCCAGTGCTGATATTGAAACTGAAGAAGAAAAAACGGAAAAAGAAAAGTTAGCTAAAGACAATAAAGGTTTATTTGAAGACTTATCAAAAGCCTTAGCTGATAAAGTTAAAGAAGTTAGAATTTCTTCAAGATTAAAAACTCATCCAGTTTGTTTGGTTGCTGATGATGGTGGAATATCAATGGAAATGGAAAAATACCTAGCTCAACTTCCAACTGGAGAAGAAGTAAAGGCAACTAAAATTTTGGAAATTAATCCAGATCATGAAATCTTTAAAGTTTTACAGAAGGTTTATGAAAATAGAAAAGATAGTATTGATGATTATGCAGATCTTTTATATCAACAGGCATTGTTAATTGAAGGTTTTCCAGTTGATGATCCAGTAGATTTTTCTAATAAAATCTGTCAATTAATGAAAGAAGCAAATAAAGATACGCTAAACCCTGATGGAAATTTGTAAAATAATTTAAGCAACTGAATAAAAGTTGCTTTTTTATAAAAAGTATTCTAGAAATAAACACAAAAAACTTAAAGTAAAATTGTTTGTCTTAGAAGTTAAATACAATTCAAATTTTGTTGACAAATGTGTTTAGAATGATATAATAAAATTACCTGATAGGTAATTTGATGGAGAGAAAGAGTGGAAATTAAATACGCAAAAAATAAAGTAGAAATTTATTGTACGGATTTAAAAGCTGCTATTAAATTGTTTGGAGGCAATAAGCAGTTAGCCATAAGTTTGCAATCTAAGATTAACAGCATTAAAGCTGCTGTAGTTTTAAAAGATATTATAGTAATAAAAAATAATAATTTTCATAAATTGGAGGGGAATTTAAATGGATACTTTGCCATTGATGTAAAAACAAGAAAAGATCCATGGAGGATAATTTTTAGACCACTTGATGAAGAATATAGCATTTTTGTTCCTTGTCATATAGATGAAATCTCAAGTATTGTTAAGTGTGTTGAAATAAAGGAGGTTAGTAAGCATTATGAGTAGTTATATAGAATATAATAATGAAATTGCATTTCATCCAGGTTATTATATTAATGAAATTGTTGAAGGAAGTGGGCTTACGCAAAAAGATTTTGCAAACAAACTTGGTACAACACCAAAAAATTTAAGTTTGTTAATTAGAGGAGAGCAAAGTTTGTCAATTGATATGGCTAATAAACTTTCTAGAATGCTAGGAACTACAATTAAGTTTTGGCTTAATTTACAACAATTGTATGATGAGCAAATTGCAAAAATTTCATTTGCAAATGAACTTGAACGTGAAAAAGAAATTTTTAAGTTGATAGATTATAAGTATTTTTGTAATAATTTTGGTTTGCCAAATATGCCTAGAAAAGTGGATGAGCAAATTAAGTGTCTTAGAGAATTTTTATCAATATTTTCATTGTCTGTTTTAGAACAACCAGATTTTATGGTGAATTTTAGGAGCTATTCTAAAAAAATGACAAAATCTAATATTGTTAATGCTAATACGATGGTTCAAATAGCAATTAACAAAGCGATAGAAGTTGATGCTCCTAAATTTGATAAGAAAAAATTTGAAAAAGCAATTTCTTTTGCTAGAACCCAAACAAAGAATCATGTTGGATTTCTACCTATCATAAAAGATTCGTTTAAAGAAGCTGGTGTAATTTTAGTTGTTCTCCCTAATTTGAAAGGTTCAGGAGTCAATGGCGCAACTAAGAAAGTTGATGGCAAAGTTCTTCTGATGGTTAATGATAGAAGGCAATATGCTGATACTTTTTGGTTCACACTTTTTCATGAAATAGGTCATATAATGAATAATGATTTTGGGATAACATTTAATGATGAAGTTGAAGATGAGGCAGATTTATATGCTCAAGATATACTAATTCCTAGAGAAAAGTATTTAAATTTTATTGAAAATAACCAATTTTTTAATGAAGATATAATTATTGAATTTGCAGAATCAATAGATCAAGATCCAGGCATTGTTTTCGGAAGATTACAAAAAGATGGTAAAATTTCATATAAAGAAACGAATCTAGCTAAAAAACTAAGACACAAATATAAGGTAGTATTTTATTAAACAATTACATTGTTAGAAGTAGAAGGTAAAAAAACTGGTGTGCTTTTTGTATGATAAAATAAGAAAAGAAATAACTAAACCATTATATTTTTATTTAACTATACATTGATAAACAGTATATAAAAGCATTAATATTGTCCAAGTATGTAATGTTTCTTTTTTGCTGTAGGTATCTATCAAGAAAAATTTATTGGTTATTGATTTGGAAATATTAAGTTTAATGTTGTATTTATTTAATCAAATATGAAAAACTTTTATTGAAATAAGTTTGATGACATAACTTATCAAATAGAAAGAGAGAATTGTTATAAAGAAAAGAGTATTTAATGAAGTTGATCCTAAATAGTACACTTGATTAAATGTTCTTTTTTTGTTCAATTTGATATTTTATTTTTTTGGAAATAGCTTTATAGAAATAGTTTCCCCCAATTAATAAGATGTAGATTTCAAGTCTTCCTAAAATCATACCAATCATTTCTACTATTAAAGTTAAGCTATTTGTGTTAGGACCAGTAATTCCAATTGTTACTCCAAAACTCGATAAAGCACTAGCAAATTCAAAGAAGCCTTCCATCAGTGAACAATTAGCGGTTATTGTTAATAAATTAGCACCAATTAACATGACCAAGAAGTAAAAGCCAATGTAACTGATTGTTTCTTTAATAGTTTCATTTTCAATAATCTTTTTACCTGAAGCAGTGTTCCAACTAATAGACAAGACTCTTCTGGAACTAGATGTTTTCATAATTAATGAGTTGTACATTGTTTTTAAAAGAATGACAATTCTAGAAAGTTTTAAACCACCAGTAGTAGAGCCAGCACATCCACCCAGCAGCATACAAATTATCATTACTTGCAGTACAAATGGTGGAAGGATTCTGATGTCATAGTTGTAGTTGCCAGTAGTGGAAAGAGAACTGATAACATTATAAAAACCAGTTAAGATAGAATTAAAAAATCCTAAATTGGAAGAAAACCAAAGCACGATAGTGCTAATTGAACCTAATAAAACAATTAGAAAAAACATAAATTTAAGTTCAGTTATTTTTTTAACAATTTTAAACTTGCCTTGAAAAATCATCAGTAAAACACCAGTATTAATTGATCCAAGTATCATAAGTATCATTGAAAATAGATATACGGCAGTAGAGTTGTAGTAACTTATCCCTATATCTTTGATTGAGTAACCTGCAGTAAATAAAGAAGTTATGGAGTTACATAAGGCATCAAATACATCCATCCCTAAAATATAAAAACCTCCAGTGCCAATAATAATCAACAAGTTATAAGTTATAAATATTAATCTGGCTGTTTTTTGAATGTTTGGTAATAGTTTATCTTGATGACCTTCAGCAGTATATAAAGTGACCGCACTTTGATCTTTTATAATCATGATAAACATCAAAACGACCCCAAATCCTCCACAATATTGCATGAAAATTTGGTGTGCTAAATAAATTAAGGGGGTTTGAGATGGTATTACAACTGTTAAACCAGTAGTGGTATAACCAGAAACCGATTCAAAAAGGGCTTGAATAGGGTTTAACTGTCCTCCTAGCCATAAAGGTAAGGCGCCAAGTAAAAAACAATAAAACCAGGAGAATAGTACCAGCATAGTAGAGTTTTTTAGATTAGCAGAAAAAATAGAATTATTTTCTGCTTTTTTGAAATCTTTGCAAATTAAAACACCTAGGATAATTGATATAACTCCTGGAAGAATAAAGCTATAAAGATATTTAATTTGACTATTATCAAAGAAAACAACAACCATTGGTACCATTATTAAAATACCAAATAAAATCATAATTTTCCCATAACGATTGGATAATCTTTTAGTCATATTTTTTACCTGTAATTATTTCGATTGCTTTCATTTCATCTTCATTTGAAGCAACTAACAGTAATATATCATTGGCTAATATTTGGGTTGAGCCACGTGGAATAATAGAAGATTGCTCGCGTAAAATACAAGCAATAATTGATTGAGCAGGAAGGTTAATTTCAAATAAAGTTTTATTAAGTATTGGAGAGTCTTCATTAACTTTAATTTCAGAGATTCTAACTCTTCCTTCGCCAATTGGAATCATTGTTGCTAGTTCATCCATAATAGCTTTTTGTTCAACGATAGTAGTAATAGTGCTAGTTGTACAAACAACAGAATCTATGCCCATCTGATAGAAAAAGTGCGTCTTTTTAACATCGCTGACAAGAGAAATAATCTTTTTAACTTTAAATATTTTTTTAGCCATTAAGCAGATAACTAAATTATCTGCATCGTTTTCAGTCATGGCAATCATAATATTGCACTTGCTTATATCAGCATCTTCCAAGACATAGCGTTTATCACCTTCACCAAAAACGACAACAATATTATCTTCTTGAGATAATTCTTTGCAGAGTTCCATATTAGTGCTGATAACAGTGATAGGATATTTTTTATTGTTTAAAGACTGCGCTAATGATTTGACCTCAAGAGAATTGCCGACAATAAAAATACGTTGATGCATATTATTTACCTCCACCCATCATTTCTTTGACTGCTTTAGAAGTAAGTTCACTAGGGCAGATAACATGAATATCCGTATCGTTGTATAATGGCTGTTTGGAATTATCATGAACTCTTAAAATAACATTTTTAACATTAAAATATTTTTTAGCCATTAAAGCTATCATAATATTGGTGTTTTCATCATCAGTTACAGCAATTACTGTACCAGCTTTTTCAATGTTAACTTCTTTTAAAACATCGATATCAGTGCCATCTTTTACAGTAGCAATACCACCGAAAGAAAATGATAATCTTCTTAATGAATCCTTGTTTTGATCAATAATAATAACATCTCCGTTATTATCAGAAATACTGTTAGCAAGTTCAGCTCCCAAGCGTCCACAACCTACTATAATAGTTAATTTGTTAGTGTTAATTTTCGACATAAGTTCTACCTCAACATTTAAATTATAAAACCAAATTTTATTTTTAACAACATTACATAATTATGATAGAATGTTTACAGTTGATATGTTAGTAAAATTTTTTAAGATTATGCTGTCATAAAAACTTAGCTTTATTTAAAGAGAAAGTATTATAAAGGGTATTATTATGGAAAAAACAAATTTATTAAATAGTTATAAAGGGGCAAGAAGTACACTATTAGCAATTATTATTTTTAGTGTTGTAAATTGTTTTATGTTACTAATGGATTTAGGATATACCTTCCTTTATTCAACAATAACTCCACAGCTGGCAATTATCTTTGCCAAAGAAGTATTTAGCGGTTTTACTTCAGTGATAATTATAGTGATGTTTGCTATTGTGCCAATCGTCCTGTATCTAATTTCTTATCTTCTTTCAAATAAAGAATGGAAATGGATGCTTGTTTCTACGATATTATTTGGGGTTGATATTTTAGTGTTTGCTATTTTCTTTTTGACCTATGGTTTTGAAAGTAACATTATTCTTGACATCATTTTTGAAGCTGTAATTATGTTTAGTTTAGTTAGTGGAACTATAGCTGGTAAAAAGTTAAATAATGATTTTGAAGAAGAAATTACTTTTAATCCAGCAACTGAAATAGGTGAAGATGCTGAAGGGGGAAAAATTAAAGTTTATAGTTATGATAAACAATATGCTAAAAAGAATAAAGCCAACAAAACAGCCTTATTGGTACTAAGTTTTGTTGGGCTTATGGTACTAATGGTAATAGTTATTGTTTTATTAATTCCAATTTTTAAAGATAACGTTTTATTATTGCTTGCTGTGGTATATGGACTGCTTATTGCTTATATTGTTTGGATATTAAAATTATCACCTTTCTTTAATGCTAAAAACTATCAGTACTTTTTAAAGGATGGAGCAATTTGTAGAAATACTGTAATAAATAAAATAAATGGACCAATAGAAATTTTAACTGATTTAAAGGTAGAATCTACTAAAGAAGATAGTTATATTTGCTCATTTCAAAGAAGTGAGAATAAAAGAAAGAAACTAATTATTCCAAAGTCTTATCCAGAAATAGAGGATATATTAAAATATTAAAGAAAAAAGGGGTTTTAAAAATCCCATTTTTCATTTCTTTGTTAATATTTTGATATTCTTCCATATTAAGGCTGCAATTACAGCACTGCTAGTTCCTTTAATTATATTAAATGGAGCCGTAGCAAACATCACAAAGGTAAATAGATTAGTTATATTACTATTTAATTTATTACCGATTGCTACAATAGCATCAATAGGCATATTAAACATAACCCCATAAGCTGGTAACATAATATAATAGTTAACTAAACAACTGGTAATTGTTAAACTTATAACCCCAACCACTAATCCTAAAAGCATCGAGATTTTAGTCTCTTTGCTTTTATAGATAGCTACAGCTGGAAAGACAAAGGAGACACCCATTATAAAATTGGCTAAGTCGCCTACAAATGCTGTGTTGGAGGATGATATCACAATTTTAAGAATATTCTTTAAAAGTTGGATAATTATTGTTGCCTTAGCATCTAATAAATATCCCGCTAACAGTACAACGCTTTCTGAAAAGTCTAACTTGTAGAAAGGGGGTAAAAATGGCAAGGATACTCTAAACAGCAACAATATCATTGCTAGAGCCGATGCCAAAGAAACAGTTACTAAATACTTTGTTTTTTTATTCATCATCATTCCTTCTTTCATCCAGACTATTACTGTCGCCAATGGAGTTGCACCATTTCAGCCAATTAAGGCGCCTGGGGTATAACCAGCGGTAAGGATTTGCACCTGTCCCTGAAGTAACAAAGTCATTATATCATCTCTAAGCTGACATCTTCAACTTAACAA
>JAAZKG010000094.1 GCA_012799935.1 Erysipelotrichia bacterium
GGTATCGATCTTTGTATAATTAATAAATCTATCTTCAATTAACATAGTTTGTCACTCCTTAACCCCTAGTCTTTATTATACACTAAAAACTATACATATTAACCACAAAAAAAGGGTGTTAAAAGATAACCCCTTCGTTATTTATTTATTTAATGATTGTTCCTTCAACTGGCCCACCAGCTGCATTTGATTCGTCAGTATCAATATGCATTGCTAATGCATATGAATCTGAAACTCTACATACAACATCTGAGAAAGTCAAGCTTCTATCTTCAGTTTCAACTTTAACTGAAACAACTTCGCCATTTTTTACATTATAATATTCTGCATCTTCTTTTGTAAAATGAATATGTCTTTTAGCAGCAATAACACCTTTATCGAGAGTTATTGAACCATTTGGTCCAATGATTGTACAGCCTTCAGTACCTTCAATATCACCAGATTCTCTTACCAATGCTTTAACACCGATACCCCTAGCATCTGTTAAAGATAATTCAATTTGTGTATCTTTTCTTGCTGGACCTAAAACTGACATTTTTGTTTCGCCTTTTGGACCAACAACTGTAATTCTTTCGTTACTTGCAAATTGGTTAGGTTGAGATAACATTTTTCTTACTGTTAACTGATACCCTTCACCAAACAATGCTTCTACATGTTCTTGTTTCAAGTGAGCATGTCTTGCGCTTGTTTCTACCAAGATTTTCTTTTTTTCCATCTTATTTCACCTCTTAATCTACCATTTAATTATATTACTAATATAGCATTTTTTCAACCAAGGCAGTTTTCATTGTGATTAATATAAGATAATGCTATAAGTAACAATATGAATATAAGTTTAGAAATATTTAAGATAAATATCGTATTATTTGAAGCTACTTATCTTAACATGAAAAAATTATCGATTAATTAGAACAAAAATGATATTTATTAGTGGACTCATCACATAAAAAGGCAAGGGTTCCAATTTAGCTCCTTACCTTATATTTAGTTTAAATGGTTTTATCTTTATTAATTGGCAAATAATAAAACTCTAAAATTTACATTTAATTAAATTTTTCTTACAATTTACAAGTTATCTTTCGCTAAATTTTAGTCTAACTTATTTTCACCAAGCCAGAGTCTTATTCCCAAATATCCCATCAAAAAATAGATTAACATCATTGACAAACAATAAGAAAGATATATCTCATTAGATAATACACCATATAGCATGCTAAATGGAAGGTAAAGAATAATTCCCCAAATAAAATGATTAAAATACCAACCTGTTAATAATAATACAATAGATATAATTACTAATACTTTTCCCAGCCTTTTTTTATTCATCTTTGCATTTTCTCCTTTTTATTTTTACATTATTTTTTTTGCATTTTCGATTATTGATTTCAAAGAAAGTGACATATTTCTATTAGTCTTATAATTTTTAATTAGATGAAGACTTAAATATTGTTAAACTAGTTTTCTGTATTAAAACTATTTTCATAAATATCAAGAAACTTTGAAACAAATTTTGCTTGCTCTTTTTCCTCTTCTGTACCAATAGTCACTTGCCAACCATATGTTTTATAGTCTTGGTAATTTTTATAAGATAACTTCGATAAAAGAAATTCCCTTTTTATAACAGCAATTCCAGCAGCATATTTTTCTATTAATGCTTGATAAGCTTCAAAAGGATTTTTAAAAACAGCCATACCGTTTTTAGCAGCACCAATAGCAAATCTTTCATCTAGTTTTATAAAATACTCTACATCTACTTCTCCGACAATGTTCCCTTGACCTACTACATATTCCTGAGTATAGGGATTATCTATTGTTGGTTTACAGCCAACCATTACTAATAACATTAAAAAAATAGACAACAGAATTAAAATCTTTTTCATTGAATAGTCCTCCACAAATTCTAATTTAAATCTATCAAATATTATAAAATGAGTAAATATTCTCGACTTAAAACACATTATTTTCACATTTAATAACACTGTTTTTACTTAACTAATTTTTTATATTCAATTAGCTTGTTATGATTATCAAAAACCTATTGTTAGAGTTTAAATTTAAAATTTATTATTGATTTAATATTTCACGATTATTCATCATGTTTTTCTATCCATTATACAATTTTTAATATTTTCAAATTGCTTATCGTTACATTTTCCATAGTTAACAATCTTATTATCTACATTGATATATATTCTTTTGTTTTTATAGTAAATATCATTTATATCTTGATAATTAACAAATTTATTTAAACCATAATTAAACAAGTAAGAATCTGTTAAAGCCACTGTTATATTAGTGAAATCTATGGTTGATGTTTTTTCCAATTCACTTACAACTTCGCTAAATCCTTTGTTTTGTTTTAATTTACCTATTTTTAATATTCTAAGCACTCCACTTATAAAGAAATAGCATCCTAGCCCAAGTAAAATAACAATAATAAAGATCATCTCTGAACTTGCTAGATATGGAGAATTTATGGTATCTAAGTAAGTTGACAAGAAATACCTATCAAAATTTTCTACTATATTTTCACTATTTTCTCCAAATACTTCTGGAATCATCTCTTTGGCTAATTCTTCTACATCATCTGGCAAATCGAAAAGATACCCTTCAATACGATAACTGAAGTTGTCTGGATCTTCATCAAACTTACTTTGCATAATCAAAAAATCTTCTTGAGTAATACATATTATGTAGACACGCCAATCCTTATCAAAAGCGAAATAATACTCTTCGGTAACGCTTCTGGTTTCTCTTTCGCCAAACTGGTATAACTCTACTAAGTCCAAATAAACATATTCTTCTGCCACATCATACTCACTATTAGCAATGGCTGAATAAGAAAAAGGTATTTTAGGCTTTT
The DNA here is from genome assembly GCA_012799935.1 of Erysipelotrichia bacterium. Lineage (GTDB taxonomy): Bacteria > Bacillota_I > Bacilli_A > Erysipelotrichales > Erysipelotrichaceae > UBA1783. The sequence continues at coordinate 2,864 of JAAZKG010000094.1, forward strand.
CTTGTTCAACATCTTCAGCATACAGGGAAACAGCAAAAGAAAAAAAGATAAACAATATGCCAAGCAATAAAAGATAGTACCTAGAACTTAGAATCTTTTTTATTTTCCTTTTATTCATTTTAAATCCTCCACTCAAAGCAATTATAGTACATTTATTACTTATGTTATGTGATAAGACATATGTTACACAAATAAAAGAAAAAGAGAGGTACTTCTGATACAATAAGTTTGGTGAAAACAAAAGTATCGAAAGGAGACCTCCCAATGACAATTATAACAGAAGAGATGA
>JAAZKG010000095.1 GCA_012799935.1 Erysipelotrichia bacterium
ATTCGTGCAAGATTTGTTTCCTTCAGTTTCAACATCGCCTAAAGCCTCAACCTCTGCTACTTTGTTATTTGGGTCAAATTCATAATATTCAAAGCAATCTGTTGCTTTTTTGCAGAAATGGAATCCCCTTCTGCACATTATAACTTCCCCTTCCATTTCAAATGTTTTTCCAACTTTATATTGAAAATCATTACAAGTCCAATCTGGATTAAAAACTTTATAACCTTTCATAATTACTTTTTCCTTTCTTCTATTTTTTTTAATAATTCCTCTAACATTTCTTTTGTAATTTCTACTTCACTATTGTTTGTTTTAAGTTTTATTTTTTTATAAAACTTATCAACTTTTAGAAATAACCCATTTGTGTAATATGTATCTTCGTAGGTGGTATTTTTAAACAAAACAAACCCACTTTTTTCTAATGCAGTCATAATTAGCACCACCAATAGTAAATTAAGCCAGCACTTATTACACCAATGCCAATAATTAAGCCAATAATTAATCCTACTATTGAGCAATAGAACATAATAGTTGTCCAATTTGCTACTTTTTCAAATGTTTTTTCGCTAAATATTTTCATTGTTTTGCTCCTTTTTATTTCAATATTAATTTCCAAACCAGAATAACCGCTCTTACTAACAACGCAATTTCTATTATTAACATTACGACTATTACCACTATTTTTAGTTTTAGTTTTATAACATCTTCATCAATTTTTTTTATTATTCTTTTCATCTCAAAGCCACCATAGAAAGTGCTATTAAACTTACAACTAAACTTAAAATTGTGATAACTATTGTTAGTCTTACGACTTCAACTAATCGTTCTAAATCTACATTTTTATTCATTTATTAACTCCTCTTCCAAATATTCAAGTGATTCATCAACCTCAACTTTATTAACCTCACCACGAAGCATTATTTCATCTAAAATCTCATCGTGGCTAAATAGTTTAAGAAAATCTTTTCTTTCAACCTCAAAAATATGTACTGGTTCAGGTAAACGAAGTAATGAATAACCTCTTTTGTTAGGTTTTAATTCAAATAATTCGTTGTTAAACTTTACGATATTTTTCATAGTTTCTATCTCCTTTGATATGTGCTTCATCTTGATATTTGTTCAATAAATTATCTTTAGTTTTGATTTGCTCTTTTAATTTTTCAATTTGTTCATAAGCATTGCTTAATTCATCCTCTATTTCATCTAACTCATCACCCATTTTTTCAAAGTCATATATCAAACCTTTAAGTATTGCTATCTTTTCTAAATAAACAGAATGTTTAAAAGTGAAATCCTTTTTTTCTAAATCTTCAATTGCATTTCTGTAAATATTCATTTATTCATATCTCCTTCTTATTCTTGGGAGTAAATCATCCCAATAACAAACTCGACCATCTGGAAGTTTATTATCGCAACCAACATAACCAGATATCATTCTTGTTTCACCAACTTTAGTTGGTTTATGACAATTAGGACATTCAATTATTATTTCCATTTCATCATCATTAAGTTCTAAAACGTTACAAGGGGGTTGAGTAAGTGACATTATTTTGCACAACTCACCTTTTTCATTTTCAATCAGTCCATGATTATATTTAACGTTTAACAATATATCTTTCATTCCGTTACCTCACACACTTCATTAAAAATTAGTTCTTGTTCCTTAGAATCGTTTATATAGTTTTCCCATTGAGTTTTAATTTTGAAAATTAAATCTAGTGTTTCGGGTCTAATTGTTTTTTCTACATAATTATCATCAAATTTTATTTTTAAAAAAGTACATTTGTTTTTTATTCCAAATTTAACTATTGGCTCTTGATATAATCTCTTTAATTCAATTTCATAAATTTTGTCCGTTAAACGATTAATTTTTTCAATTTTCATAATTTGTTCATTTACATCATCAGTAAATGCATTTAATAATTCTTTAATATTCATAGTTTTATCTCCTTACCAACCCATAAGCCAAAACTGATAACACAGTGCTTTAGCATCTTCGTTATTTAACGTGCCATTTATTTTTACATTTTGAGTTTTATAAAAGAACTCTAATGTAGTA
>JAAZKG010000096.1 GCA_012799935.1 Erysipelotrichia bacterium
GGGGTTGGTACTAGTACACTATTAAGAATGAATATTAACAAGGCTTTTAAAGAACTTAATGCACCTTTTAATGTTCGTGTTGAACATACGAGTATTTCTCGTGCAAGGGGTGCAAGATGTGATTTAATTGTTAGTTTTCCAACATTTGCAAGAGATTTGGCAAATGTAAATGTAGATGTCATTATGATTGATAATTTAATGGATCAAAATGAAATCAATACAAAAATCAAAAATTATTTAGTTGAGAAAAATTTAATAAATATAGAGGAGGAATAATAAATGGAATTAGTAATTAGTTTTATTACTACTTATATCTTCAATCAGCCGTTTATTCTACTAAGTTTAGTAGCAATGATAGGCTTGATTATTCAAAGAAAACCGATTCAAGAAGTTCTTTCGGGCTCTATTAAAACTGGATTAGGTTATCTTATTCTTCAACAGGGCACAAGTTTATTGGCTAGAGTAGTATTGCCAATTTCAGCCCTGATGAACCATATTTTTAAGATTGAAGCAGTTGCGCCAGGTGTAGGTACTGATGTATTTACCGAAGAATGGGCTTCTGCTATTGCAGTTATCATGGTTATTGGGTTTGTGGTGAATCTTTTACTTGCGCGTTTTACTAAATTGAAATATGTTTACTTAACAGTACATCAAACTTATTATATTTCTTTAGTTTATATTGCAATTTTAGTAGAAGTAGTACCTACTCCTAATAAATTAGCTGTAATGATTATCGGGGGAATTATACTAGGTATATATTCTGCTGTATCTCCAGCGCTTGTTCAACCTTATATGCGCGACGTTGTAGGTTCAAATGATATCGCATATGGACACACTACATCATTTGGTATGATTGTCGCATCATTAGTTGGTAAGCTTTTCAAGAAACATAAAGATGAATCATCGGAAGATTTAAAGATTCCAGAAAAATTATCATTCTTAAAAGATATTTCAGTTTCTACTGCAATTATCATGACAATTCTTTATTCGGTAAGTGTTCTTATAGCTGGACCGGCTTGGGTTGCTGAAAATGTTTCTGGTGGTACCGCAGGTCTTTTATGGGCTATTCAAAATGGTATGGCTTTTGGTGTAGGTATTACAATCGTGCTAACTGGTGTTGGCATGATGGTTGCAGAAATTACGGAAGCATTTAAAGGTATTTCTGAAAAACTTGTTCCAAATGCTGTTCCAGCATTGGATTGTCCAATCGTATTTAACTTTGCACCTACTGCAGTCATGATTGGTTTCTTAAGCTGTTTAGCAACTGTTCTAATATGTGTTGGCTTATTTGGTGCTCTTGGAATCTATGCACTTACTCCACCAGTTATCACCTGTTTCTTTGGTGGTGGTCCTGCTGGCGTATTTGGCAACTCACAGGGTGGCTGGAGAGGCGCATTAATTGCTGGTATTGTTTCTGGTTTGCTTCTAAGTTTTGGTCAGATGTTTACAGTTAACGCAATGCAGACAACAATAGCTGACTTTGCTAGATGGAGTAATGACTTCGACTATAGTGCATTCCCAGCATTAGTAAAAGCTTTGCTATCTTTAATTTTTGGTAGATAGTGTTTATAATTTAAATACCAACCCAAAAAAGAGTCGGAATTTCCGACTCTTTTGCTTGGTTATTTGTATAATTTTTGAAGCTATTATATTGATTTTTTTAAAAGACATTATTATAAAAAAGCAATTTTTATTTACTAAAAGGAAGACAGCAATTATTTAAAAATGATAAGTTTGCTTTTTAATTGTCATAAATTTATAATTGAATGTAGTGAGGTAGTTTATGTCTAGTATTAGAGAGTTTATCTATTTAGAAACAGCATTTAGATGTGTCAATTGCAGTGGTCGTTTAACAAAATATAAAGATGAATTAGATAATATTTATTATGTTTGCAATTCATGTAATAGCAAATATTTTGCTACTAAAAAGCCAAAAACAAGATATGTTATTGATATTGGTGTGATGTTTCTAATTCTTCTTTTTTTTATATATAAAAATACTGATAAGTTTTCAGTTTTTGATTATATAAGTGCCTGGTTTATTTTGGTGGGTTTCTTTGCTTTTATAATGATATTTATTACATTTGTTAGTCATTATGTATTTGATGAAATTAATTTAATAGAAAACATCAAGAATAAACCAAAAAGAAAGTTTACTGGTTCATTAGTTGATTTTCTGTTGAGAAGACATCAAACAATCTGTCCAATTTGCAATGCTAGACATGCTTTAGTTAATAAGAAAGGTAAAGATGGTAGGATTTATTACCACTGTGTTGCTTGTGAAAAACTATTTATAGAAAATAAAAAATTTAATATTTTCTCGGTCAGTTATTTGTTACTAATGGGGATATTATTTTTAATACTTACTTATTTTACTAAAAGTTTATGGTTGTTATTAGTATTTATATTAATATTCTTTCTATATTATGTGATTATATGGCTACTTTATAAATATAAAGATATAGAATTTTATAATCAAATGTCTGCTGCTGAAAGAAATAAAAAACTATTTTAGAATAATCGCAATCCATTTTTTGGATTGTTTTTTAAAAAGAATTGTCAATAGAAATTATGTGATTTAAAATAATAATGGTAATAATTAAAAAAATGGATATTAAAATGGGAGAAAATTTATGAAAAAACTTTTGATTTTGTTAGTTGCAGTAATACTGTTGATAAGTGTTTTTGGTTGTCGCTCAGATGAAGATAAAGCCCAAAAATATTTTGAAGAAGGTGATTACCATAATGCTTATGTTCTATATAACCAGTTAGAAAACAAAGAAAAAAGTGATGAAGTTGTTTTAAAATGGGTTAAAGAGTTAGTTAAACCTGAAAATTTGGCTGGTGATGAAAACTTCAAAGATATCAAAATTTATTCTAATGAAGTTTATAATAAAGTATTTAAGACTATTTTAGATAATATGAAAGGTTTCTCTTGGCTTTCACCAACAGTTGACCAATTCGCAAGAATATTTAACGGTTTTTCTAGCGATATTTTAAAAGAAGAAGAAATAAAAGTTAAAGAAGCTTTAAATGCTGATAAAACAAAAGAAAGTATTCTTTATACTGCTACAGAGGAAGATTATTTAAAAAGAGATGCTGGGGATGATTATTTTTTAGAAAATCATAAATATACTTTTAGTTATGATGTAAATGAAAATCATAGTTATGAAGGAATAATGAATGCTGATAGAATAA
>JAAZKG010000097.1 GCA_012799935.1 Erysipelotrichia bacterium
ATCATTAATAGAGTAAGACCATGTCAAGCGGCTTGTAAAGTAAAGGCAATTTATTTTAATGAAGAAAATGCTGCTAAAATAGATGAAAACAAATGTATTCAATGTGGCGCTTGTGTTTATCAATGTCCATTTGGTGCTATTGATGATAAATCTTTTATTTTAGATGTAATTGAAATTATTAAAAATAAAATGGAAGATGGCAAAGTAATCGCGATGATTGCTCCATCAATTGCTTCGCAGTTTTCTAATGTGAAGCTTACACAAGTTGTTACAGGGCTAAATAGGCTTGGCTTTGATATGGTGATAGAAACAGCACTAGGAGCTGATATGGTAGCTGAAAGTGAGTCTAAAGAGCTAATAGAGAAGGGTTTTTTGCTTTCAAGTTGTTGCCCTGGCTTTGTTAGTTATGTTAAAATAAATTTTCCTGAATTAGAGCATCACTTATCTCATAATCTTTCACCTATGGCTCATTTAGGAAAAAAACTTAAGGAAAAAAATCCTAAAGATAAGATAGTCTTTATTGGTCCTTGTACTGCTAAAAAGCAAGAAGCATTAAAAGAAAAAATTAAAGATTATATAGATAGTGTTATTACCTTTGAAGAATTACAAGCTTTATTTGATTCAAAAAATATTGATATCACTAACTTAGAAGAAACAAAGTTAAATGATGGTTCTTATTATGGTAGGGTATTTGCAAGAAGTGGAGGACTCACTGAAGCAATTGCTCAAGGAATAAAGGAGCATAATAGTGATTTTGAGTTTAAGCCAGTTATTTGTGATGGTATTGATGCTTGTAAAATAGCGCTATTAAAGAAAAAGAACAATATATTAGATGGTAATTTTATTGAAGGAATGGTTTGTGAAGGTGGATGTATTGGTGGGGCAGGCTGCTTAACTCACACAGTTAGAAATAAAGTTGCTATCGATAAATATGGTAAAGATTCACCATATAAAACGATAACTGAATCATTGAATAAATAGAATGGATGGGAATATAATGAAAAAATTATTTGTATTTATGATTGATGCATTATGTGCTAGTGATATTGAAAAGATGAAAGAAATGCCAAATTTTTCTAAGATTATTAATGAGGGTTCATATGTTGCATCAATAGAAACAGTTTGGCCAGCCTTAACTTATAGCTGTCATACTTCAATTGTTACTGGAACATATGTTGATAGACATTCAATTTGTAATAACGAAGTAATGGAAAGAGGTTGTAAACCAGGTGATGTTTGGTATGGCTATAAAAGTCAGGTTAAAGATCCAACGATTCTAGATTATGCTAGAGAAAATGGCTTGACTACCGCATCGATTGCCTGGCCAGTAAGTGCAGGGGCAAATTATACTTATAACTGGCCAATGATAGTCCCTTACAAATATAAAGATTATGATGCAGAAAAGTATTTATATGGAAATGCTACTGACAATTTACTAGAAAAATATTTTTGGAAATATGGTTTACATCAAAAAGGACCAGATGCAGAATTAGATAGATTAACTATGGCAATTGCCCCAGATTTAATCAGAGATTTTGGTCAACCTGATGTTATGTTTGTTAAAATGTGTGATTTAGACACTCAAAGACATAATTATGGTGTTTATTCTGAGGAGGCATACATTCAATTAAGAAGACACGATTTGGAATTAGGTGTTCTTTTAGAATCAATAAAAAGATACGGTGATTATGAAAATACCAACTTTGTAATTATGGGTGATCATGGTCAAACAAATATAGAAGATGTTTTAAATATAAATGTATTATTGAAACAAGCTGGATTTATAAGAACTGATGAGAATGGTGAGATAATTGATTGTGATTGTTATGCTCATTCAACAGCCTTAACTTGTTGTATTGAATTAAAAAATCCTGATGATAAAAAAATGGCTAAAAAAGTCAAGGATTTCTTATTAACATTAAAAGAGGATAAAGATATTCAGCTAAGATATGTTTATGATAAAGAAGAAATGAAAGAGATTTTCCGTGTTGATGGACCTTTTGATTTTATTACTGAATCAAATAGGGACATTTCATTTTCTGATAAATTAGATAAAGACACAATTTGGGCTTCAACAGAACCTGGAGATCATAAAATTGGAAGAGCAACTCATGGTTCTAGGGGAGATAGAAAAGAAACGACATTATTTATCGCAAGCGGTCCATCAGTGAAAAAAGGTGTGGTAATAGAAAAAGCTAATATGGTAGATGAAGCAGTTACAATGGCCAAAATGATAGGATTTGATATGCCAAATACTGATGGTCGCATACTTCATGAATTATTAGTTGAATAATATTATTAAAAGATCTGGCTAAATGTTTGGATCTTTTTTGAGAAGACAAATTACATCTATTTTACATACATAATTTTCAATTATGATATAATAATTACGGTGATAATTTATTATTGTCATCGATTGATATTCAAATAAAAAATACCAGTAAAATTGGAGGTGTGATAATTGAAAACATTAATACTAAGCTGCAATACTGGACAAGGTCATAATAGTGCTGGATTGGCCATCAAAGAATACTATGAGAATCAGAATATCGAATGTGAAATGCTAGATGCATTATCATTTATAAATGATCTTTTTTCAGATTTTATTTGTAAAGGTCATATTAGTATTTGTAACCATGCACCATTTATTTTTGATAAAGGTTATAAAATGGCAGAGCATAATCAAGATTTTTTTAAGGAAGATTCAATAGTTTTAAAATTAATAAGTAAAAAATGTGAAGATTTATATAACTATATTACTGATAGCAACTATACTCAGGTAATTTGTACCCACGTATTTGCTGGGATGATGATAACAAAAATTGCTAATGATTTTGATTTGAAATGCAAAACAGGTTTTGTTTTCACTGATTATACTTGTCATCCAGGAGCCAAATATTTAAATGTTGATCATTTTTTTGTTCCATGTAATTATATAAACGAAAAATTACAGCAATTGGGAATAACAGAAGAAAAAATCGTTACAAGTGGAATTCCAGTTAAGGATAAATTTTATCAGTATAATGATTTAAGGAATGATGGAAAAAAGAATATTCTGATTTCTACTGGATCACTTGGCGGTGGACCACTAAAAAAAGTTGTTACAGCTTTACTAAATGATGTAAAAGATGGTTATATTAAAGTTGTTTGTGGTAAAAATGAAAAGTTAAAGAAAAAACTTCAGAAGGAATTTGAAGATAATCCACGTGTTGAAGTACTTGGTTTTATCAGTGATATTGATAAACTTATGGATACAGCAGATGTATTTATTACTAAACCTGGTGGAATTTCTACTACTGAGGCAGTTAATAAAATTTTACCAATGTTATTCATCAATATTCTTGGAGCTTGTGAAGATTACAATAAGCAATACTTCGTTGATTTAGGTTGTGCCAAAACTTTTGATGATATTGAACAATTATCAAAAGAGTGCTATAACTTGTTGAATAATCCAGAAGAGTACAATGAAATTATGGAAAATTTAAAGGTATTAAAAAAATATAATAGTGCAAAGATTATTTTTGAAACAATGGCTAGTTAGTCATTGTTTTCTTTATGTTATAATAAAAAAAAGAGGTGCTTTTTATGAAAAATGTATATAAATACTTTTCTTTAATATTCATATTGATTTTTATTTTAAACGGATGTGGTTTTATAAAAAAAGTCGATGAAAATCCAGTTGACCCAAATTATGAAAAAGGTCTAACTCAGCAGCAGTTATTTTCTTATCTTAATAAACCTATAGGTTATCGAGAAAATAAGGTTGATAATTATATTTATTTTTCTTTTTATCAGGACCATAGAGTGGAATATTCATTTTCTAATGAAGAAATAAAATATGTGGGAAATGTTATTGAATTTAAATATAATGGTAAAAATCACTTTGAAGTAAGCTGTCAATTTGATCCAGAAGACAATCAAAATTTTACTAGTTTTGTGAAAACATTTGACATTTTTTTCGAAGAATTAGATCTTAATAATATTGAAATTTCATTTGATGGCAATACTTATAAACTAATGAATGATACAGGATATGATTATAGCGATTTATTATTGTCACTACAGTTACATAAAAATTATTATGTCGATTTTAATGATGTGATCTTATTTGTTAAATTTGATGATGGAAATAAATTTTCTTATGATAATGGTTTAAAAATAATTTCAGGATTTGTAGATAATGTTACTTATATGGGAAATGATGTGTATGACTTAAACGTAAGGATTATAGATGGAGAAAAGCAGTATCATCAAACATTTTTAATCACTCATTCAAAAGAGTATCCTGAAAAAATATTTATTGAACTGGATGATTATGGTCTTGTGGAAATGCGTGCTGATAAAGGTTATGACACAGTTGAAATTTTATCAATTTTAACAAACGCTAGTCCTTTTGAAGAAATTAATGGCAAAAACATCAGATTGTTTGATGTAGAAAATTTCAATTATATTAAAACAAATACCAATGGTGATTATCTTTTGAATGGATTAATAACACTCTTTGATTATCAAGGTAAAGGCGAGTATAAAATGACAGTTCAGTTTTCTAAGACCAATGATGAAGATGATGAAATTAACAAATATGATATTGAAGTTATCTTTAGTTATGATGAAAACGAAAAAATTCTATATATTAAAGAATGTGATATTGAAAGGATGATTGAAGAAAAATATACACTTAAAGCAAAAAAATAGAAGTTTAAACTTCCATTTTAATGTTCTTTTTCTAATGTGTTTGTTTTGATGTTATTAGCTTTATCTAAATAAGCAATTATTATAGTGTTGTTATGATAATACATAGATTCTATTAAACCAATATTCAAATTGGTGTTTGAGCAAATTAGCTGTCTGTTTGTGATGGCTAATTTTGTTTTTTTGTTGTCTTTAATATAAGAAGAGATATAGGTAATGAACCCACAACAAACTTCCTTTTTCATTGGATTGAAAAGAGAAAACTTTCTATCATCAATTTTAAGTGTAAACTGCTTTGATTTATATAAACCATTTAACTCAAACATAATATCATTTCCTTATTAAATTAACTCTACCATAGTATTTCTCTAACTTAAAGTATCCTTTAGTTGAATTTAATTCAATTAAATTGTGATATAATTAAAAAGGAAAGAGACAAGGAGTATATGTCAAAAAAAGCTTATTTATGTATCGATTTAAAGTCTTTCTATGCTTCAGTTGAGTGTGTGGAAAGAGGATTAGACCCAATGAAAGCAAATTTGGTTGTTGCAGATAGTGAAAGAACTGAAAAGACAATATGTTTAGCTGTCAGTGTAAATATGAAAAAGTTAGGAATCAAAAATAGATGCCGTCTTTTTGAAATACCCAAAAATATTGATTATGTTATAGCAACACCTAGAATGCAGAAATACATAGATTATTCATGTGCAGTATATGACTTATATTTAGATTACTTTTCAAAAGATGATATTTATGTTTATTCTATAGATGAGTGTTTTATTGACATAACTCCTTATTTGAATATTTATCAGAAAACACCAAGACAAATGGCTCAATTTTTGCTAGCTGAAATTAATAGGAAAATTGGTATTAGAGCAAGTTGTGGAGTTGGCACAAATCTATATTTAACAAAAATTGCTTTAGATATAACTGCTAAAAAATCCAGTGATTTTATCGGAGAGTTAGATGAAGAAATTTTCAAAAAAACTTTATGGAATCATCAGCCATTAACTGATTTTTGGAGAATAGGTCTTGGAACTCAAAAGACTCTTAATGAAATGGGAATTTATACTATGGGACAGATTGCCTGGGCTAATCAAGAAAAACTATATGAAAAATTTGGAATTGATGCAGAACTTCTGATTGATCATGCTTGGGGAATAGAACCAGTTACTATCGCTGATATTAAAGAATACAAACCAAAAAGCAATTCACTTTCTCAGGGACAAGTCTTAGCTAAAGATTATAGTTATAAACAAGCAGAAATCATAGTTAAAGAAATGATGGACTTACTTTCTTTACAATTAGTAGAAAAAAAATTATATACTTCAAATATTTCTTTAATGCTTGGTTATAGCAATAGATACAATTTGAAATCTTCCACTGGAAGTATTACTTTAGATATTGATACAAATAGTGAAAGTATATTAATTGATAATGTAGTTAAGTTATATAATCGTTTAGTAAATAAGTCAGCAATGATAAGAAGAGTAAGTATATCATGTAATAACTTGACAGATACGCCAGTTAACTTTGTTCAAACAAATCTTTTTGAAGAAATAAGTCAAAAGGATATCCAAAAAGATAATGCTGCTCAAAAAGCAATTATAGAGATAAAGAAAAGATTTGGAAAAGATGCCATACTCAAAGGTATGAATTTTGAAGAAGGTGCAACTACTAGAGAAAGAAATCATCAAATAGGAGGGCACAAAAGTGGCAAATAAACCTAAACATAAAATGAGTATTTCTAATCGTGCTAAACAATTTATGCCTTTTAGTGCTTTGTCAGGATTTAAAGAAGCATTAGAACAAGTAGAAATAAAAAAGGAAAGAGTAGAAAAGATAGAATTATCACAGTCGCAAAAAGAAAGGTTAAATAATCTTATTAAGTCGCTTAAATTAGATGATGAAATAAAAGTTGAATACTATGACGGGAATAAATATCAATTAATAATAGGTGTATTTAAGAAAATTGATGAAATATACCATAATATCTATATTGGAAAAGAAATTATTTCTCTTGAAATGATAAAAGAAATTGAGATTTATCAATAAAGATTACTAATCAATGATATATTGAAGAATCAAAAAATCTTGCAGCCCTAAAAAAAGTAAGCAAGTAAAATATTTTTTATATTATTGATATGAATCATACGTTTGTTATAATTATAAATAGAAAGAAAAATTGAAAGGGAAAGAGTATGTATATATTTGTTATTATATTAGGCAAAATTATTTCATTTTTGAGTAAATTAATTGGTAGAGGCAGTTCCTTGCCAGGGGTCATAGCTTATAAACTTAATAGTAATATATTTAGTAAATTTAAAATGCCTAAGTATGTAATTGCGGTCACGGGTTCTTCTGGAAAAACTTCTACTTCTTATATGATATATAAAGTATTAAAAAATAATGGTCTAAAAATTTATCACAATAGTAAAGGAAGTAATTTGTTAGGAGGTATTTTAACTCTTATCATTAATAGTTCAAACATATTTGGCAAGATTAATGCTGATGCTTTAGTTGTGGAAGTAGATGAAAGATTTACTAAGATGATATTTGATGAAATAAAACCAACTCATATTGTTTTACTTAATATAACAAGGGATCAACCGCCAAGACAGGGAAATTATAAAAGTGTTTATCAAATAATAAAAGAATCTATTAACAAAGATGCAACTTTAATTGTTAATGCAGATGATCCAATAGTTACAACTTTATCAAAAGAGTTTGATAATGAAAAAGTTTATTTTGGTATTTGTAAATGTAAAGATTCATTTGATGATTTAGAAAGTTTTGCTCTTGATATGGTTTATTGTCCAAAATGTAATACAAAATTAAAATATAATTATGTTTCTTTTAGTAACTTAGGAGATTATTATTGCCCTAAGTGTGATTTTAGAAGACCTGATCTTGATTTTGAGATAACTAGTGTTACCGATGAAATAACTATTAATAATAAATATAATATAAAAGTCAAATATGATATGTTGTATTTATACTACAATTTACTTGCCTCTTTTACTTGCTGTAGTTTATTTATAGATAGTGAAAATGTCGTAAAAGAGCTAAATGATATATCTTTTGTAAATGATAGATATAATAAGTTTGTATTTGATAATAGAAATATTGAAATAATTAATGGTAAAAATGAAAATGCTATTTCATATAACCAAGCGATGAATTACATTAGAAATAAAAAAGGAATTAAAACTATTGTTTTTGGTTTTGAATATATAAGTAAAAGATACCCCTACCAAGATGTATCGTGGTTATATGATATAGATTTTGAATTTATAACTGATGTTGATAAATTTGTTTGTGTTGGTCCATGGAAAAACGATTTGGCAACTCGTTTATCGTTGTTTTTGCCTGAAGATAAAATAATAACAGTTGATAATTATGATAATCTTAATCAAATATTGAAAACAACCAAGGGTTCAATATATGCAGTTTTAAACATGGGCAGTGAAATACTATTTAAAAAAGGAATAGGTGAATAATATGAAATTAACAATAGCATATTTATATTATGATTTACTTAATTTATGTGGTGAAAATGGTAATATAAAAGTATTAAAATCAATCCTTAAAGATAAAGCAGATATTAAATATTTAACAATTGATGATAAAAAAGAATTTGAAAAATATGATTTAGTATATATTGGTCATGGAATTAATGAAAATGTAAAACTAGCTTTAAATGATTTGAAAAAATATAAAAATGACATTGAAAAATATATAGAAAATAATAAGTTTTTTATATCAACTGGTTCTTCTTATGAAATGTTTGGTAAGAAAATTGATGATGTTGAGGCATTAAATATATTTGATTATTCTAGTAAGACATTTGAAAAAAATGAGGTTTTTGAAGTTAATGCTTTTGTTGATGATTGTTCTAGTACTATTGTTGGTATAATTAATAGAACTTCCTCTAATGACAACAAAAAGAATTACTTCTTAAGTATTAATGAAGGAATTAAATATAAAAATTTCATAGGCACATATTTGCTTGGACCATTACTTGTTAGAAACCCAGAATTTTTAGAAAATCTGATAAAAAAATTGACTAAAAATCCTGATTATAAATTAGAAAATAAATTTGCTATAAATGCTTATAATGATACATTAGCAAGGAAAAAATATAAAAAATACAAAGACTAAAGACAAATTATTTAGAAGAATTAAAGCAAGATAATATGATATGTATAAGGTAAAAGAGACCATCTTTTACTGAAATAATTACAGAAATTGAGGTTTATTAATGAATATTATTAGCAAAACAACACAATTAGATAAATATCTAATTAAACCATATTTAAATAAAGAGAGCATTACCGTCGATATGACCGTTGGAAATGGCAATGATACTTTGTTTTTGGCTTTAAATAGCAAAAAAGTATATGGTTTTGATATTCAGAAAATTGCTATTGAAAAAACTGATAAACTTCTTAAAGAGAATGGTCTAAATAATTACCAATTAATTTGCGATAGTCATAGTGAATTAGATAAATATGTCAATGAGCTAGTTGATGTCTTTATTTTTAACTTTGGATATCTTCCAAAGGCAGACAAAACTATTACTACAATTGCTGAAAGCAGTTTAGAAGCTTTAAAAAAGGCTCTAGGATTATTAAAAATAGATGGGTTAATTAGTATGACGTTGTATTACGGACATAGAAATGGCGAAATAGAAAGAGAAATCATACTGGATTATGTAAACAAATTAGACTACAATAAATATTATGTGTTATATATTAGACCATTTAATCAGCAAAACAATCCGCCTGAGATAGTCTTAATCACTAGAAAGAAGTAACATATGAAGAAAATACTATTAATTTTATTGGTTTTAATATTAACAGGTTGTTCAACATTTCATGAGCATAAATATTCCAAAGCCAATTATCAACAACCAGCAACTTGTACTATTTGCCAAAAAGAATCAGGATTTCCTTTGCAACCTGATTTTAGCAAATACAATATTGTTTTAAATATGGATGTTGGAAATACTTACCAATTAACAACTGTTTGTAAGGATGATAAAACAATTTATACAATCGCAAATGTTGAAATTGTTGAATATATTAATGACTATCAAGATGATAATCATAAAAAAGATCAAGATTTTCAATGGAAAAGAGTAGTTTTGAAACTAACTTTTAATGATAAAAATGTAGCTGATAATGGAGTTTCGATTAACTATTTAACTGCAAATTATTATAATATAGGTCAGTATGTCTCAACTTATAATTATGATTATAATGACTCTTGCTATAAGTTTACTGTAAACTATTATGGAATTGATTATAATAACTGTAAATTAAAGATTTCTGCATCTGATTTGGATTGGACAAATGAAAATGATGAATATATAAAAGAATATATCTTAACATTTGATTTTTATATACCTCTTGGTTTTGATGGTATGGTGGTGGGAATTAGAAATGCTGCTATTGATGCAAGCAATTTCTCTTATTTTTATGAGTACTATGATAGTGAGCAATTTTTACTGTTTAGATTGGATTAACATATGAGAATTACATATTTAGTAGAATTTGAAGAAGAAGAAGAAATAGTAGTTGGCAAACCAAAACAACAAAAAAAGTATTTTGATATATTTTTTATGCCAGTAGTTGTTTTCTTTTTAGAATTATCTACCAGATTTTTCTGCTTTGGCTTTTCGATAAATAAATCAATTATTTATATTCTGCTATTTTCTTTATCTTTTGGCTTGTTAATAAACAGCTTGTTAATGCTTTTTAAAAGAAGAGTATTAATTACTTATATTTTTTTAGTAATATTGATTTTATTTTATGGTTTTAATGTTGTTTATTATTCGATTTTTCATTCTTTTTTTAGTTGGTCAACTTTATTTATGGCTACTGATGTAACCGACTTTTATCGTGAAGCAATAGCAGGAATAATCGCTGCTTTACCAAAAATTATTGTTTTATTAATACCACTAATTGTCTTTGTTATATTCAGAAATGAAATTGAATTATTTGAACGTTTAAGTAAAAAACATTTATTAACTTTTATAGCTACCATTTTATCAGCTAGTTTAACGATATCTTTAATAAGTTTAGTTGAAGAAAACAAAAAACAGATTTTATCTTTACAACTTGATTATTCAGAAGTTGTTAAAAGTTTTGGTCTGGCAATTGCTAATATAGAAGAGGGAAGAGAACTTATATTTGGAGCACCTGAAATTGAAGTTGAAAATCCGTATGAAGTAACAATAACTTTAACAAACCAAAGTGATGTCACATTAAATATCGAGCGATTAATTTTATATAATACTTTGAATATTGATTTTGATAAACTGATTAAAAATGCTCCAAACAACACTATTAAAAAGATGCATGAGTATTTTTCGTTAAATCCAGCAAGTGATAAAAATGATTATACAGGTTATTTTGCGGGTAAAAATCTAATATTTTTGACTCTGGAAGGTTTTTCATCAGAAGTAATTATTCCTGAATTAATGCCTACTTTATATAAAATGGCTACCGAAGGATTTGTTTTTACCAATTTTTATAGTGGTCAATGGGGTGGTTCTACTGCCTCTGGTGAATATGCTAATATGACAGGAAATCTTTATACTTCAGCTTCTTGTCTTAAAAATTCAGCCTATACCAATACATATAGTGCGATGGGTAATTTATTTAAAAGAAGTGGGTATAACACATATGCTTATCATAATTGGTATGGCACTTATTATAATCGTGATAAATCTCATCCAAATTTTGGCTATAAATTTAAAGCATATAAAATGGGGATAAATCTTACATATCATTGGCCAACAAGTGATTATGAAATGGCGACAAAAACTATCAATGATTATATTAATTCAGATAAACCTTTCCACACTTACTATTTAACATTATCAGGGCATACCAATTATACTTGGGGCGGTAATAGTATGGCTTCTAGACATAAAAGTGAAGTTCAAAATATAGGTATAACTAATGAAAATGTGAAAGCTATTATTGCTTGCAATATTGAAGTAGAAAATATGTTGACATATTTGATTGAAAAGTTACAGGAAGCTGGAAAATTGGAGGATACTGTTTTTGCGATGAACTGTGATCACTATCCTTATGGGTTGCCAGATGCAGCTTTAGCTGAATTATATGGTCTAGATGCTAAGAATATTCGTTCAAATTTAGAACTATATAAAAACCAATTTATTTTATGGTGTGCAAGCATGGAAAAACCGGTAATTGTTGATACACCAGCTGCTGCTTATGATATAGTTCCAACACTAGCTAATTTATTTGGCATTGAATATGAATCAAAAGTTATTACTGGTACTGATATATTATCAAATAAAGAAAATATTGCTATTATCAATACATTGACAGGAAGTGGGGGTAACTGGAACTGGAAGACGACCCAAGGAACTTATTATTCTGTCAAGAAAAAGTTTGTAAAAAGTGAAAACTGTACTTTAAAAGATGATGAAATAGATGGGTATGTCAATATGATAAATAATAAAGTTAGTGCTATGAGCAAATATTCTATCTATATTCTAGATTATAATTATTATAATTACCTATTTGACAGTTCTGGAAAACCACGATATGTAAAGGAATAAACTCAAAATTATCAATTGATAATTATTTTAAAATTATCTATTGATAATTTTTTTATTTATGCTATATTATAGGTGATGACAGAAAATAGAAACCATTACATGTTAAAAAAAAGAAAATCAATAAAGACTTTTAGAGGAGAAGAAGTAGAATATAATGAGAGTTATTATATAAATACCGATACTAATGAAGAAGTCTACTTTAGAAGTGCTGAAAGAGAAAATTCTAAAGAATTGGTTGAAGCTTATAAGAAAAAAGTAAATCTATTGACTTCTAAAGATATAAAAGATATAAGGAAAAAATATAAACTGACTCAAAGAGAATATTCTTTTGCTTTAGGGTTAGGAGAGATAACTGTTCATCGTTTTGAAAAAGGTTCAATTCAATCAGATGCTGACAACCAGCTAATGATGTTGTCAAGTAATCCAGAACATTTTATAAATATGTTAGATGATAATAAAGAACGTTTTACGAAAGAAAGATATGTTAAAATAAGAAAAGAGTTATTAGAAAAAATTGCTTTAAAAGAACATCAAGTTGTACAATTCGATTTTGAAGAAATAAGGAAAAATAAAATAGTAATGACTGATATTGAAGATTTAGTTGTCTATATCGTTACTAATTATAATGAATCCACAATTGATGGAACAACCATAAATAAGTACAAGTTACATAAAGTATTATATTTTCTACAAGGTTTAACATTATATATTTATAAAAGACCAGCCTTCAACGAAGATATATATACTTCAAAAATAGGACCATATGTGAAAAGACTAAAAACAAAATATGGTGGTAACGAGGTAAATGTAGAAAAAGAAAAGGTCTACCTTAACCTTGGAATTCATAAGTTGCTTGATTTAATTATCGAAGCATATGGTAAATACGATAGTAGTTATTTATGCAAATTAAGTTTAGAGGAATTTGAATTTAATGGACGTGAAGAAAAAATTACTAACGATCAATTAAAAAATTATTTTACGAAAGTCTATGAACAGCAATAAAGGAGAAAACTAAAACTATGAAGAATATCAAGAAATTAACGATATTACATTCAAATGACTTACATGGGGATTTTTTAGCAGAAAGCATTGATGAACAATTAGTTGGTGGAGTTTCTCTGTTGTCAGGTTATATTAATAAGACAAGAGAAGAAACGGAAAATGTTATTTATGTGATTGCTGGCGATATGTTTAGAGGTTCAGTTATTGATTCTGAATATCGTGGTATATCTACAATTGAAATAATGAATGCTTTAGCACCAGATGTAGTAACAATTGGCAATCATGAAGTTGATTATGGAATTGCGCATTTATTGTTTATTGAAAAATGTGCTAAATTCCCAATTATTAATGCCAATATGTACATTAAAACAAATGGCGCCAGATTATTTAAACCCTATGAAATAATTGAAATTGATGGAATGAAAGTTCTGTTTATTGGAATCGTTACTGAAGATGTATTGGCTTCTGCAAAAAAAGAAGGTTTAATTGGTACAATAATTGATACCGAAGATGCAGCTAAAGAAATAGGAAAAATATGTAATGCCTTTAATGGAATTGATATTGACTTTACAGTATTACTTACCCATATTGGTTTTGAAGAAGATAAAAAATTAGCAGCATTATTAAATCCTGAATGGGGAGTAGATATTATCATTGGTGGTCATTCTCATACAGTTTTAGAAAAACCGGAAATTATTAATGGAATTCCAATTGTACAAGCAGGTACTGGAACTGATGCTATTGGTAGATTTGATATCGATGTTGATACAGATAATAACTGCATAGACTCATTTGAATGGCAGTTTATTCCAATAACCGATAAAAACTGTCCAAAGGATCATCAAATTGAAGAGATTATTTTGGGTTATAAAAATATAACTGATGCTAAATATGGAAGAGTAGTATCAAAATTCAAACATGTATTAACTCATCCTCAAAGAAATAAGGAAACAGCTTTAGGAAATTTAGTTGCTGATATAGTTAAAGACTCATTAGGATTAGATTTGATGATGTTTGGTGCAGGATCAATTAGAAAAACAGAACTTGGACCAATTGTCACCTTTGGAAAACTCACTGAATGTTTCCCTTATGTAGGTGCAGTGCATCAAGTTAATGTTACAGCTGATCAATTAAGAAAAATGTTGCTTCATGTTTTTAGAGATGAAGCCTGGACTGGACATACAGAATTTTATCAACTTTCAAAAGGAATAAAACTTATATACTCTAAGGCAAGACAGGAATTTGATGTAGCTACTTTAAATGGAAAAGAAATAAAAGGCGATAGAGTATATAAGGTAGGAATTCAGGAATTCCATTATATGAATTTTAATGATTTTCTTGGAATAGACATCGAAGAAACACACATAAATGGTAAACCAAGAATTATTACCACAAGTGACTTTGATGTATTGAATGAACATTTGTCTTCACACAACGTAGTAGATAGCGTCGTAGAAGGACGCATAATAGTTGTTGAATGATATATTTAAAAATTAATAAGTAAAGGAGATGTATTTATGGGACTTATTAGAGCAGGATTACGTGCTGTTTCAAGCACAATGAAAGATCAATGGAAGGAATTCTTCTATTGTGAAGGTTTAGATGATGATGTATTAGTTGTTAAGGGAACAAAACAAGTCAATGGTTTATTCGCTGGCAACAGAGGAAGTGACAACATCATCTCAAATGGTTCGGGAATTGTTGTTAATGAAGGACAATGTATGATTATTGTTGACAATGGTCAAGTAGTCGAGGTTTGTGCTGAACCAGGTGAATTTACTTATGATACTTCAAGTGAACCATCATTATTCCATGGTGATTTAGGCGATGCAATCATTAAAACACTAGAAACAATCAAAAATCGTTTTGAAATGGGTGGCGAAATTGGTAAAGATCAAAGAGTTTACTATTTCAATACTAAAGAATTACTAGACAACAAATTTGGAACACCAAATCCTATTATGTTTAGAGTCGTCGATTCAAAAGTAGGGTTGGATTTAGATGTTTCTATTAGAATGGCTGGTGTATATTCTTATAGAATTGCTGACCCAGTATTGTTCTATACAAATGTAACTGGAAACGTTGCTAATGTTTATACTAGAGATGAAATTGATGCTCAGTTAAAGAGTGAGTTTTTATCAGCTTTACAACCAGCGGTAGGAAAATTAAGTGCTTTAGAATTGAGACCTAACGAGATTGTCAATCACAATTTAGAGTTAGAGCAATATTTGAATCAAGCATTATCATCAAAATGGAGCCAATTAAGAGGTCTTGAAGTAGTAAATGTGGCTATTTCAACTGTTACTTTACCAGAAGAAGATGCTAAAGCTATTAAAGATGCTCAACTTGAAAGCAGATATGCTAATCAAGATCTTGCTAGAGCAGCAGCTGTTGGTGCTATTAAAGATGCAGCAAAAAATCCTGGCGGTGCTATGACAGGTATTGTTGGTGTCGGTGCAGTAACTGGAGCTGTTGGAGGACTTGAAGGTTTATTCCAAGGCAAACAAGAAACAGTTAATGGTTGGAAATGTAGCTGTGGTAAGGTAAATGATGGTAATTTCTGTTCTAACTGTGGCAGTCCAAAACCAGCAGCAGGTTGGACATGTACATGCGGAACAGTAAATGATGGTAACTTCTGTTCAAATTGTGGTGGTAAAAAACCTGAATAGGAGGTTTTTCGATGGGATTATTTGATAAAAAGTACTGTGGAGTATGTGGTAATCAGATAAAATTTCTTGGTGGAAGAAAAATTGATGATGGTACAATTTGTAAAGACTGTAACAATAAACTTTCTCCATATTTCACAGGAAGAAGAAAAACTAGTTTAAATGATATTAAAGAACAAATAGCTTATAGAGAAAATAATGCTAGAGAGTTAATGTCATTTAATGCAACCAAAGTAGCAGGTAAAGGTCCTAAAGTATATGTTGATGAAAATAAGGGAAAATTTATTATCTCTAAAACAAGCGACTATATTAAGGAAAACTGTGACATTATTGATTTGAGTAATATTATTGCTTTTAATACCAAAGTTGATGAAGATAAAGAAGAAATCTTTGATATTGATGAGCAGGGTAATAAGATTTCATTTAAACCACCACGATTCGAATATGAATATGATTTTAATGTAGAAATTACTTTAAATCATCCATATATTGAAGAGATTAACTTTACTTTGACTGGTATTAAGCCTACTGATGTTAATTCATCTGATTTCAAAGAAAAAGAAAAAATATTAGGTGATATTTCTGAAATACTAACTGGAAAAAGAGGCGAAATAGATAAAAGCAATGTCTCAGTTACTGATACTGTCAATAAAAGAAGTCATGTATTTGATAGACTAACTGGTAGAAAGGCCCCTGTAACAGATGATAGTTGGTACTGTCCGAAGTGTGGTACTAAAAACACATCTAATTTCTGTATGCAGTGTGGAACACAAAAACCAGTAGTAGCAGCAAAATTTTGCCCTGACTGTGGCTATAAATTTGAGCCAGGTATGAAAGTGAAATTCTGCCCACAATGTGGTAAAAAGTTTTAATTGATGAAAAAATATAGGGAGTTTTTTGGCAATGCTAATGATTTTTAAAATATTAGGTTGCCAAAAACAACCTACCGATTCTGATGTTATTAGTTTAAGTATTAATTGTGTTCACATGGTTTATGCTTATTCATATAATTTCAAGATTTATTTAAAAGGTGGTAAAGCATTATTTAGCTGTAATTGTACAATTGATAAAAAGCAAGACAATGATACTTTTGTAGCTTGTAAAGATGTTGAGATTGATAAAGAATATTTTTATCAATTAATAGAAATACTTAAAAATAACGACATTACCAAAATAGTACGTAAAAATAGGTTTAAAAAAGACTTGTTTTTTGTAAAAGATAAAACAAATTATAGTATTAGTTTAGGTTTTGAAAATGATAAATATCTAAAAGCTCCAATATACTTTGAGGAAGTTTATCTATTTTTAAAACAATTGGCTAGTCTATTTGCTACGGAGGTTACTAATGAGTAATTTAAAACAATATAAGTGTCCGAGTTGTGGTGGTCCAATTAATTATGATATTGCCAGTGGACAATTAAAATGTCCTTATTGTGGTTCAAAATTTGAAATAGACACCTTACAAGGATATGATGAAGATTTAAAAAATACAGTTGAAGAAGAATTAAACTGGATGGATAAACCAGAGCAGTTTTTTACTGAAACTGAAGAATCACAATTAAGACATTATGTGTGTGATAGTTGTGGTGGGGAAATTATTGCTGATGTAAATACGGGAGCTACAAGCTGTCCATATTGTGGGAATCCGGTAATTGTTCCCCAGAAATTCAGTGGCATTTTAAAACCAGATTTAGTGGTACCTTTTAAAATTGATGAAAAGCAAGCAAAAGAAGCTTATAAAAAGCATTTGAAAGGCAAACCGCTATTACCAAAGTTTTTTAAAGATGAAAATCGTATAAATGAGCTAAAAGGAATTTATGTTCCATTTTGGCTTTATGATGCTGAAGTTGATATGGCTGCAAGATATCGTACAACTAGAAGTAGAACTTGGTCAGATTCAGATTATAATTACACTGAAACGAGTTATTATTCAGTTTATAGAGAAGGCGAAATTGGTTTTGATAATGTTCCAGTAGATGGTTCTACAAACATTGATGATGTTTTAATGGAATCAATTGAACCATTTGATATTGATGAAGCTGTTGATTTTAAAACAGCTTATTTAGCAGGATATCTAGCTGATAAATATGATATTTCTGCTGAGGAAAGTAAGGAACAAGCTAATCAACGTATGAGAACTAGTGCAGAAATGGCTCTAGCTTCTACTATTAGAGGCTATGATAGTATTGCCCTTGAAAGTATGAATATGGGTTTAAATAATCATACAATTAAATATTGTTTATTGCCGGTATATATTCTTAACACTACTTATAAAGGACAAAAATATACTTTTGCGATGAATGGTCAAACTGGAAAATTAGTTGGTGATTTACCTGTTGATAAAGGTGCTTATGCAATGTATTTCAGCATTATTTTTGTGATTGTAGCAGTGATAGCTTATGTTATCCAGATGTTTATAATAGGAGGGTAGTAAGATGAAAAGACTTATTAAATTTTTATTAGTTGCATTTATTATTACCTTAACTTTTTTACCAGCTTTAAAAATTGTTAAAGCCGATCATCCAGATAGGGTTATTGATGAAATTGGTATCTTAACTGAAAGTGAAAGACAAGAGTTAGAACAGTTATGTGATGAAATTTCTGAAAGACAACAAGTAGATGTAGCAATTATAATTTCAGAGCAGTTTACTTATGAAAATATAGAAGCAGAAGCTGATGATTATTATGATTACAATGGTTATGGTTTAGGAGAAGGTTATTCAGGAAGTTTGCTTGTTGTTGGTAGAGATTCTGAAGGATACTTTGTTTATATTACAACTTGTGGTTATGGTATAGACTGTTATTCAGATTATGGTATTGAACATTTAATTGATACAATAGTTGAAAATTATGATAATGGTTATGATTGGTACAATGGTTTAAAAGCATACATTAATAGATGCGATGAGTTGATTGATATGGCAAATGCAGGTGAACCATATGATATATATTATCCAGACCCAGAGCCAGAACCAAATCCTGCAATTGAAACAGCTAAAACAGTTGGAATTTCAACCGGAGCAGGGGGTATTGCAGCTTTAATTGGAACAACTATTTTAAAAGGTAAGAATAAGAGTGTTTTCAAAAAACGTGAAGCTAGAGATTATGCAAGACCTGGTTCCTTTAAATGTACTAACCATCGTGATTTGTATTTGTATTCTAGAACAACCACTTCACTTCGTCCAAAAGATACATCAAGCAATGGAGGTTCTTCAAGAGGTGGTTCCAGCACCCATACATCTAGTTCTGGTAGAAGCCATGGTGGAGGAGGTAGACGACTATAATGGAAAAGACATTTACTTATGAAAAACTACCTCAAAATGTTGAGGAATTAAAAGCTCTTTCTGATTTGCGTGATGAATATGAAGTTGCTAGTTTGGTGGTATTGGTATTAGCTACTTACGAACATGATGTTGAGGAAATGATAAATATGTATGACTATTTAAATGGTCCAAATGAAGTTAGCAAATATCAACGACAGTTTATTGATGATAGATTGAAAGGAAAAGAATATGTAGCTAGAAGTTACTTTAATGGAACTTCTCCTCAAAACAATTACACTCCTGATGTTCCTTATTCAATAACAGTTAGAGATAATCCATATTCTTACGATCAAGAAGGATATGTCACATTATTTATTACTTCAAGTGGAGCAGACAGTGATAGAAAAGTACAATTAAGGAAAAAGAAAGACCAATACTTCTTATGGGAGTGTTACTTATGGCCTGACATAAGAATTCCTGTAAAAGATGATCCTTGGGCTTAATAGGGTAGTAAAGCGATAGTGGCACTATCGCTTTTTCATTTGTTTAAGTAGTTTATCTTATCTTGTTAAAATAATAATAAATATTTAACTAATCTAATTTTTTTAATTCAATTTAAGGCAGGTTATTTCTTTACTACCTTGCTTGTTTGTATTATAATTAGTAAGGTTAGATTAAGAAAATCAAATTAAATTAGGAGGAATTTATGTATAAAATTGTGTCAAGAAAAGAATTAAACAATTCAGTTACACAACTTGAAGTATTAGCGCCTTTAGTAGCTAAAAAAGCAAAACCTGGCCAATTCATCATTTTAAGAGTTGATGAGGTAGGAGAAAGAATACCTTTAACTGTTGCTGGGACAAATCCTGAAAAAGGAACAGTTAAAATTATTTTCCAGATTGTAGGGGGAACAACTGAAAAGTTAAATCATGTAATGGAAGGTGAACATCTTCAGGACTTTGTCGGACCTCTTGGAACTCCAAGTAAATTAGAAGGTTTAAAGAAAGTATGTATTGTTGGCGGTGGTGTAGGATGCGCGATTGCCTTACCTATTGCTGAAGCATTAAATAAAATGGGTGCTCATGTAACAAGTATTATTGGATTTAGAAGTAAAGATATTCTAATTTTAGAAGATGAATTTAAAGCTTGTTCAGATAAAGTGGTTGTCACTACTGATGATGGCAGTTATGGATATCATGGTAATGTTACCGGGCCATTAAAAGAAATGCTAGAAAATGGCGAAACATTTGATGAGATTATTACTATTGGACCACTTATTATGATGAAGTTTGTTGTCGCAACAGCTAAACAATTTAATGTTCCTTGTACTGTAAGTATGAACCCAATCATGATTGATGGTACTGGCATGTGTGGTGGTTGTAGATTAACTCTTAACCAAAATGGTAAAAGAGTTACTAAGTTCGCATGTGTAGATGGACCAGATTTTAATGGCTACGAGGTTGATTTTGATGAGGCTATGTCTCGTTCAAGAATGTATTCTGATTTTGAAAAACATGCATATGAAGAAACATGTAACTTGTTTAAGAAGGAGGTTCAATAATTATGGCAATTATTCCTAATAAAAATCCAATGCCAGTTCTTGATGCAAAGTTAAGGGCAACTAATTTTGAAGAGGTAGCTTTAGGTTATTCTGAAGAAGCAGCTGTGGCTGAAGCAGAAAGATGTATTAACTGTAAAAATAGACCTTGTGTCGCTGCTTGTCCAGTAAATATCCAAATTCCTGAATTTATTATGAAGGTTAAAGAAAGAGATTTTGAAGGTGCATATCAGATAATTTCAGAATCTTCATCTTTACCTGCGGTTTGTGGACGTGTTTGTCCTCAAGAAACTCAATGTGAAGGTAAATGTACTTTAGGCATTAGATTTGAACCAGTGGGTATTGGAAGATTAGAACGTTTTGTCGCTGATTATCATCTGAAAAATGCTAAAGAAGCTCCTGCTAGAGTTAAATCAAATGGAAAAAAAGTGGCAGTTGTGGGTTCAGGTCCTGCAGGATTAACTTGTGCTGGTGATTTAGCGAAAAAGGGTTATGAAGTAACAGTTTATGAAGCATTACATACCGCTGGTGGTGTTTTGGTTTATGGTATCCCTGAATTCAGATTGCCAAAAGATATTGTTGCTAAAGAGGTTGAAACTTTAGTACAACTTGGTGTCAAAGTTGAAACCAATGTTGTTATCGGTAAAACATTAACTATTGATGAATTGTTTGAAGAAATGGGCTTTGATGCCGTATTTATCGGTTCAGGAGCTGGATTACCTAACTTTATGAATATTCCTGGCGAAGGATTAAAAGGAGTTTATTCAGCTAACGAATATTTGACTAGAGCTAACTTGATGAAAGCTTATAGCGAAACAGCTGACACTCCTATTTCTAAAGGTGGAAAAGTAGCTGTTGTTGGTGGAGGTAACGTTGCAATGGATGCTGCTAGAACTGCCTTAAGGCTAGGGGCAGAAAAGGTCTATATCGTCTATCGTCGTTCAATGGAAGAACTTCCAGCAAGAGCTGAAGAAGTTGAGCACGCTATTGAAGAAGGAATTGACTTCAGATTATTAAATAATCCAGTAGAAATTTTAGGATATAACAATCCCGAAAACCCAAGAGATCCTAGAAATGGTTGTGTTGAAGGTATCAAATGTATCAAAATGCAATTAGGTGAACCAGATGAAAATGGTAGAAGAAGACCTATTGCCATAGAAGGCAGTGAATTTGTATTAGATGTTGACACTGTTATTATGGCTATCGGTACTTCACCAAACCCATTAATTAAAGATACTACTGAAGGCTTGGAAGTTAATAGATGGGGCGGAATCATCGTTAATGAAGAAAATTTAACAAGCAGAGAGGGTGTTTATGCTGGTGGTGATGTAGTAACAGGTGCAGCAACAGTTATTTCAGCCATGGGCGCTGGTAAAGTCGCTGCTCAAGGGATTGATGATTATTTAAGCAAATAAATAAGTAAAGTGTATGTGAAAGCATACACTTTTTTTATTGATTGATAAACAACTTTCAAGTTTTATGATATACTTTTAAAGTGAGGTAAGGTATGGAGTTTTTTGTAACAATTGAACAATTTGAAGGACCATTAGATTTAATGCTTCATCTTATTAAAGAAAAAGAATTAGATCTTTTTGATTTAGATATTAATATTTTGACCCAACAGTATGTTGAATATATTCATGCCATGGAACAAATGAAATTGGATATTGCAAGTGAATATTTATTAGAACTAGCAACATTAATAGAATACAAAAGTAAAAAACTTTTACCTAACGAAGCTGCTGAACTAGATGATAACTATCAACAACAACAAGAAGTTGATCTTGTAAACAGATTAATAGAGTATAAAAAGTTTAAAGAAGTAAGTATAAAATTAGATGATTTATATCAAGAAAGAAACTTAAAATTTGATAAACCACAATCAGAAATTGTTAATCAATGGATTGATATTAATGAGAATTATGAAAGTACTAGTGCCTATGAGTTGATTAAAGCAATGAATAGATGCTTAAAGAGATTTCAACTGTCACAACCTTATGAAGTTAATATTACTCAAAAAAGAATAAGTATTGAAGATAGAAAAAAACAGTTGAAAATCAATATAAAAAAGTTTAATGAAGTCTTTGCATTGAGTAATACAATGTATGACTGTCGTGATTTATATGAAGTTGTTATTACTTTTTTAGCTATTTTAGATTTAGTGAATGAAAATGTGTTGTCTTTTACTATAAAAGATGATGAAGTATATTTTAAGAAGGTGTAATTATGAATGATTTAAGACCAATTATTGAAGGAATATTATTTGTCAGTGGTGATGAGGGAGTAAGCTTATCACAATTATCTGAAGTTTTAGTTATTAATGAAGATAGTCTTGTAGAATTGATGGATAGCTATATGACCGATTACAATAGCGATGAATCAAAAGGTTTAGAAATGCTTTGCTATGGAAAAAGATATAAATTAGTAACTAAAGCTATTGCTCACAGTTATTGTCAGAAACTATTTGAGGAAACTTCTGGCAAACAATTTTCTCAGGCTGCTTTAGAAACATTAGCAATTATTGCCTATAAACAACCTGTTACAAGAGTTGAAATTGAGGAAATTAGAGGAGTAAGTTGTGACATGATGATTCGTAAATTACTGGCTAGAAATTTAATTAAAGAAGTCGGTAGATTAGATACAATTGGAAAACCTTTCTTATATGAAGTAACTGAAGATTTTATGGATACATTTTCCCTAACATCTTTAAGTGAATTGCCAGAATTGCCGGAATACCAAACCGTCAGTGAAGAGGGAGAGTTGTTTTATTAATGGAAAGATTACAAAAAGTTATTGCTAAAGCAGGAATTGCCTCAAGAAGGAAAGCGGAAGAGTTGATTTTACAAGGCAAAGTTAAAGTTAATGGTAAAGTTTGTACAACTTTAGGTACTCAAGTATCAAGTAAAGATATAATTTCCGTAGATGATAAAATCATAGAAAAAGAAGAATTGGTATATTATTTATTAAATAAACCTAGAAAATATGTTTGTACTGTGAAAGATGAACATAAAAGAAATAAAGTTGTGGATTTAATTGAATGCAAAGAAAGAATTTTTCCAGTAGGAAGATTGGATTATGATTCAACGGGTATGTTGATATTAACAAATGATGGAGATTTTGCTCAGATGCTGTCTCATCCTAAGTTTCAAATACCTAAATCATATCGTGTTACTGTAAAAGGAATATTAGATAAAAATGATTTAATTAAGCTACAAAATGGACTGGTACTTGATGATGGATATAAGACTATGCCTGCAAAAGTAAGCATGACTTCTTATGATAATACATCTAATAGATGTGTTTTAGAAATGACCATAAATGAAGGAAGAAATAGACAAGTAAGAAGAATGATAGAAGCAGTTGGTAAAATTGTTTCAAAATTACACCGTATGCAATATGGTTGTGTTAAAGATGATAATTTAGCTATAGGTTCTTATCGTCGCTTAAGACCTCATGAAATTAAAACCTTAAAGAAAATGGCTAATGAAGGAATTAGTGAATAATGAGACAATATTTTATTGATGAAAAAATTGAGATAAACGAGACATTTAATTTCAACGAAAAACAATCTCACCATATTAAAAATGTTTTAAGAATGAAAACAGGAGATATTATAAGAGTTGTTGATATTAACAATAATGTGTTTTTAGTAGAAATAGATGTTGATTCAAATGTATCAGCAAAAGTTTTAGAAAACATTGCTGATTTTTATGATGAATCTGAAATAATATATTGCCCTGCTTTGATAAAAAAAGACAAATGGGATTATCTGCTTCAAAAAGCTGCAGAATTAGGGGCAACTAAAGTTGTTCCATTGATTACAAGTCGCACTATTTTTAAAGTAGATGAACAAAGATTAGATAAAAGAGTGCAAAGGTGGAATAAGATTACCTTAGAAGCTTGTCAGCAGTCGAATCGCAATAGCAAATGCATAGTAGAAAAGCCAATTAAATTAGAAGAAATTACTAAGTTTTTATCAGAAAATAACATTGTTGCTTATGAAAACGAAGATAATATTTATTTGTCAGATTTGATAGATGATAAATCTATAACTTTTGTCATTGGCCCAGAAGGTGGTTTTACTCAAGAGGAAATAGATTATTTAATATCTTTAGATTTCTATTGTGTAAATTTAGGTAGAAGAATATTAAGAGCAGAAACAGCTGGATTATATGTTTTATCAGTTATTGATGCTAAAAGGAATAACTTATGAAATTTGCAATATGTAATTTAGGGTGTAAAGTAAATAACTTTGAGGCAAATTGGTATGCTATGAAACTAAAAGAAAAATACCAGCAGGTTGATTTTAAAGAATATGCTGATATTTACATTATAAATAGTTGTACCGTAACCAATATGGCTTCTTCAAAGACCAGACAAATGATTCGTAAAGCTAAAAAACAAAATCCTAATGCGGTAATTGTTGCTGTTGGTTGTTATGTTCAAATAGAAGCTGATACTGCTGATGTTTTTGATGAATGTGATATTCTAATTGGTTCTAATAAGAAAACAAAGCTACCTGAATTGATTGAGCAGTTTTTATTAGAGAAAAAGAAAATAAATATTGTTGAAGAGTTTAAAAAAACCAATTTTGAAGAAATGTTTATTCAAAACTTTAATCAGACCAGAGCTTATCTAAAAATACAAGATGGATGTAATCAGTTTTGTAGTTATTGCATAATACCTTATGCTAGAGGTAGTGAAAGAAGTTTAGATGCTGATAAGGTAATAAAACAAGCTAAACAACTGACATTATCAGGACATAAAGAATTGGTTTTAACTGGTATTCATACTGGAAGATGGAATGATAATAAATTAGAGTTAGCTGATTTAATTGAACGATTGTTAAACGAGGTAAAAGAAATAGAAAGACTTAGAATTTCATCAATTGAAGTAACAGAGATTAGTGATAAATTAATAAATTTAATGCTTAATAATGAAAAAATTGCCAGACATTTACATATTCCACTACAAGTTGGTGATGATAGACTTTTAAAAATTAACAATCGCCCGTATACTACTGAACAATTCTATAATAAAGTTTTAGAGATCAAAGAGAAAATAAGCGATATTTCTATTTCTAGTGATGTAATTGTAGGATTACCAACAGAAACAGATGGTGATTTTGAAAATACTAAACAATTTATAGAAAAATGTAACTTGTCATTTTTGCATGTTTTCCCCTATGCTAGAAAAAAAGGGACTGTTAATTCTGAATTCAAACAACAAGTAGAAGAACATATAAAGAGACAAAGAGCAGCTTGTTTGACTAAAATTAGTGATAAATTATATAATGACTATGTTGATGGATTTGTAGGAAAGACAGTTAAAGTACTATTTGAAAGATATAAAAATGGTGTTTCTATAGGTCACTGCAGTCAGTATATTTTAGTAAAAGTTTACAGTGAAACTGACTACACAAATCAATTAAAAGATGTCTATGTTGATTCAGTAGATGGTAAAATTCTATCAGGACATATTATTTAAGGGGATTATATGATTATTAGCAATATTTTTGAAAATGCTCCAGATATAGAAATAAAGGATATTATGACTGATTCTAGAGTAAAGATGGAAGATGCCATCTTTTTCTGCATTATTGGTTTAGTAAATGACGGTCATAATTTTATTGCTCAAGCTATTGAAAATGGGGCAA
>JAAZKG010000098.1 GCA_012799935.1 Erysipelotrichia bacterium
ATTTTTATGAAATAAATGGTGAACTATACTTTGGCGAATTAACATTTTTTACACACACGGGAATGATTCCTTTTAAAGATGAAATATGGGATAGAAAGTTAGGCGATATGATAGACTTGAGTTTATCAAGAAATGATGAGATTTTTTGCAATTAGAAAAAATCTATTTAAAAGATAGGGGTAAGTCAATGAAATTATCTATAATAATACCAATATATAATGCGCAAGAATTTTTAGAAGAATGTATAGAATCTATAATGACTAAAATTAGCCAAGATTATCTAGAAGATATTGAGTTAATTTTGGTAAATGATGGTTCTATGGATAATAGTTTAAATATATGCAATAAATATGTAAAAAAGTATAGTAATATAAAAGTTTTTGATAATGAGAATAATGGTGTTTCATATTCTAGAAATTTTGGTATTAAACAAGCTAAAGGTAAATATGTTATGTTTGTTGACTCTGATGACAAATTATCTAATGAATGGTTTGAAATAGTAAAGGAATATATCGATAGTAGTTATGATATTGTTTTCTTTTCAGAAAAATATGATGGCAAAAAGATAACAGGAAATGAGATTGAATCTATAATAAAAGGGGTTATTGATGGAAACATTTATCTTTCATCGCCTTGTTCAAAGATATATAAAAGAGAATATATAATAGACAATAAAATATGTTTTAGATCAAATCTAATTTCAGGAGAAGATATAATTTATAACTTGGAAATGTTTTCTGGAACCAAAAATTATATTGGAGTGAAAAAAAGTATATACCTATATAGAGCGAACTCCAACTCAGTAACAAGATCATTTGACCCTAGAATGTTAGAAAATAGTATGAAATATCGAAAAATATTAAAAGAAATTGTTGATAAAAGTGATATGGAAGAAATTGAAAAAAAAGCAATTTTAAATTTATCGATATCTAATTCTTTATTTAGAATGGCAAATATTTTATCAAATAGTTTAGATTATAAAGTTTTTCTAAAATATTCATATATATTTAATGAATATCTTAAGGAGATAGATAATATATTTACGATAAACTTGAGTTATAAAAGGAAATTAATAATTTTTTTATTAAAAATAAAACAATATTATATAGTTTTTTCACTGTTTAATTTAATTAAGAAAAAATCAAGAAAGACAATAAATACCTTTAAAATTATATAATAAAACAAATGTTATCAAGAAGGAGAGCGAAAAACATGGAAAAAATAGATTTAAATTATAAGATAGTTTTAGTAACAGGCTCATCAGGCTTTATTGGATCGTTTTTGTGTGAAAGATTACTTAATGAATTTGAAGGAATAAAAGTAATCGGAATTGATAATATGAATGATTATTATGATATTAACTTGAAAAAATCAAGATTAAATAAATTGGGTAAGTATAATACATTTAAGTTTATCGAAGGAAGTATTGCTGATAAAGAATTAATAGATAAAATATTTGAAGAAAATAATATAAATATTGTAATAAATTTGGCAGCACAAGCTGGAGTTAGATATTCTATAGAAAATCCAGATACATACATTGAAAGCAATATTATAGGATTTTATAATATTTTAGAAGCATGTAGACACAACTCAATAGAACATTTAGTTTATGCATCAAGCAGTTCTGTATATGGAGCAAATATAAAAATTCCTTTTAGTGTTGATGATAAGGCAGATAATCCAGTATCACTTTATGCAGCGACTAAAAGATCTAATGAGCTTATGGCGCATAGCTATTCAAAATTGTATAATATTCCAAGTACAGGATTAAGATTTTTTACAGTATATGGACCTGCAGGAAGACCTGACATGGCATATTTTGGATTTACAAATAAACTGATAAATGGTGAAACAATAAAAATATTTAACTACGGAAATTGCAAAAGAGACTTTACCTATATAGATGATTTGATTGAAGGAGTATTAAGAGTTATACAAGGAGCTCCAAAAAAGAAAACTGGTGCAGATGGACTTCCAACACCACCACATAATATTTATAATATAGGAAACTCAAATCCTGAAAATTTGTTAGATTTTGTAAGTATCTTACAAGAAGAATTAATTAGAGTAGGACTACTGCCAAAAGATTATGACTTTGAAGCGCATAAAGAATTAGTACCAATGCAACCAGGAGATGTGCCAATAACATATGCAGAT
Source organism: Erysipelotrichia bacterium (assembly GCA_012799935.1). Taxonomy (GTDB): domain Bacteria; phylum Bacillota_I; class Bacilli_A; order Erysipelotrichales; family Erysipelotrichaceae; genus UBA1783. The sequence continues at coordinate 2,161 of JAAZKG010000098.1, forward strand.
ATAACACCGCTGGAAAGAGACTATGGGTTTAAACCGACTACAAGTCTAAAAGATGGATTAAGAAAATTTGTTGAATGGTACAAAGAGTTTTATATAGACTAATCCAAAAAAAGATCAGAACAAATTATTTAATTCATTATACTTAAACATAAAATCGCATACAAACATTCAATTGATTATTTATTTTATAATATTCTTTGCTTTTTGTGTGAAAAGAATTAATGAAGTTTTGTATTGAATGCTAATTATATTGTGTTTTAAAAAATGTTATTTTTATTAAAAACACCTTATAGTATTTTGTCATTAAAAATGATATAATTAACGAGTACGAAAAAAGGGAGGAAATTAATGAATGAGTAAGAAATATGTTTACTTATTTGAAGAAGGCAATGCAAGCATGCGAAATATCCTTGGTGGTAAAGGGGCAAACTTAGCAGAAATGATTAATTTAGGCTTACCTGTACCAGGTGGTTTCACAATTACTACTGATGCTTGTAATCGTTATTATGATGATGGTGAAGTTATTGCCAAAGAAATTAAAGAAGAAATTTTAGTTAATTTAGCTAAATTAGAAGAAAAAACTGGTAAAAAGTTAGGTGGTAAAGAAAACCCACTTTTAGTGTCAGTTAGATCTGGTTCTAGAGCATCAATGCCTGGAATGATGGATACAATTTTAAACTTGGGTATGAATGATGAAGTTGTTGAAACTATAGCTGAAAGAACCAATAACCCAAGATTTGCTTATGACTCATATCGTAGATTTATTCAAATGTTTGGCGATGTTGTTATGGGTGTTAGCAAAAAAACATTTGAAACAATCATTGATGAAATGAAAAAAGAAAAAGGCGTTACTTTAGATACAGAGTTATGCGAAAAAGATATGAAGGAAATGGTAGCTAAATTTAAAGCTTACTATAAAGAATCAGTTGGCGAAGATTTCCCTCAAGATCCAAAAGATCAATTAATGAAATCTGTTATAGCAGTATTCCGCTCTTGGAATAATGAAAGAGCTATTTATTATCGTAGAATGAATGATATTCCTTCTGATTGGGGAACTGCAGTTAATGTTCAAATGATGGTATTTGGTAATATGGGTGATGATTGTGGAACAGGTGTTGCCTTTACAAGAAACCCAGCTACTGGTGAAAATAAATTATTTGGTGAATTTTTAATTAATGCACAGGGTGAAGATGTTGTTGCTGGTGTAAGAACACCACAAACAATTGATCAGCTAAAAGAAATTATGCCTGAAGTATTTGAAGAATTTGTTGGATACTGTGATAAACTGGAAAAACATTATAAAGATATGCAAGATATGGAATTTACAATTGAAGAGTCTAAATTATACATTTTGCAAACTCGTAATGGAAAAAGAACAGCTGCAGCTGCTTTAAAGATTGCTTGTGATTTATATGATGAAGGTATGATTACTAAAGAAGAGGCAATCTTAAAAGTAGAACCTCAACAATTAGATACATTATTGCATCCACAATTTGATCAAGTTGCTTTAAAAGAAGCAACAGTTATCGGAAGTGGGTTAGCTGCATCTCCTGGTGCTGCATATGGTAAAGCTGTATTTACAGCTGCTGATGCAGTTGATTGGAAAAAACAAGGCAAAAAAGTTATCTTGGTAAGACTTGAAACATCTCCAGAAGATATTCAAGGTATGGCATCTGCTCAAGGAATTTTGACTGTTAGAGGTGGAATGACATCACATGCTGCTGTTGTAGCTAGAGGAATGGGTATTTGTTGTGTATCAGGCTGTGAAGAAATTGTTATTGGTAATAAAGAATTCACACTTGATGGTGTAACATATAAAGAAGGTGACTGGATTTCATTAGATGGTTCTACAGGTAATATCTATGCTGGTAAAATTCCAACAGTTCCTGCTGAAATTTCTGGCAACTTTGATAGATTAATGAAGTGGGCTGATGACATTCGAGATATGCAAATTAGAACTAACGCTGATACACCAAAAGATGCTACTCAAGCCTTAGAATTTGGTGCGCAAGGTATTGGTTTAGTTAGAACCGAACATATGTTCTTTGAAGCAACCAAATTAAAAGCAATCAGAGAAATGATTTTGTCAACGACTGCAGAACAAAGAAAAGCAGCTTTAGAAAAAGTCTTACCTTTACAGCAAAAAGACTTTGAAGAAATTTATGAAGCAATGCAAGGATATCCAGTAACTATACGTTATTTAGATCCACCTCTACACGAGTTTTTACCAACAGAGGAAAAAGATGTTATTGCTTTAGCAAAAGAAATGAATGTTTCTGTAGAAAAATTAAATGAAGTAATTACTTCATTACATGAATTCAACCCAATGATGGGACATAGAGGATGTCGTTTAGCAGTTACTTATCCTGAGATTGCAGAAATGCAAACAAGAGCAATAATTCAGGCAGCTATCGCTACTCAAAAGAAATATCCAGAATGGAACTTATTACCTGAAATTATGATTCCATTAGTTGGAGATGTCAAAGAATTGAAGTATGTTAAAGATGTTGTTGTCAAAACTGCTGATGAATTAATTGCTAAAGAGAAAGTTAAATTAAATTATCAAGTTGGTACAATGATTGAAATTCCTCGTGCAGCATTATTAGCAGATGAAATTGCTACTGAAGCTGATTTCTTCTCATTTGGAACAAATGATTTAACTCAAATGGCATTTGGTTTCTCAAGAGATGATGCTACTAAATTCTTGAATTCATACTATGATGCTAGAATTTATGATCAAGATCCATTTGCTAAACTAGACCAAAAAGGTGTTGGTATGTTAGTAGAAATGGCTGTTGAAAAAGGTAAGAGTGTTAAACCAAATCTTAAATTAGGTATTTGTGGCGAACACGGTGGAGAACCTAGTTCTGTTGAATTCTGTCATAGAATGGGGTTAACATATGTATCATGTTCACCATTTAGAGTACCACTAGCAAGACTTGCTGCTGCACAAGCTGCTGTTAAGTATCCTAGAAAGAAATAAAATAATAAAAAAGCGAAACCCCTCAAGATGATTACAAATTGAGGGGTTTTTAATTTGAAAAAATTAAACATACTTATATCCAAATAACCATTAAAAAATATTCTAATAATTGACTTAAATGTAATAATAACCAAACAATATTTAAAACTTTATTAAACAATAATTGGAGCTAACTTAAAAATCTACTTAACTAAATTTAAAAAATGTGCTATAGTGACAATAAACTATTTTTATAGTTTAAATGTTATTTAATATTATTCATTGATTTGAGGAGGACTAATATGCAGTTTAATACTTATCTTTATGTTTTAACTTTTTTACCTTTAACAATTATATGTTATTACATTATTTGTAAGTATAGTTATAATGCAGCAAAAGTTTTTCTCATAGTAGTATCAATGTTTTTTTATTCTTATGCTGGAATTAAGGGATTTTATTGGTTATTAATAAGCATATTTTTAAATTATTTATTTTCTTGTATTTTGAAGAAACAAAAAAGTAAATTAGTTTTATGGGTTGGAATCAGTATTAATATAATCTTGTTGGTTTATTTTAAATATACCAATTTTGTGATTGCCACAATAAATCAGTTGTTTAATAAAAATATTGGTGATTTAAATATAATATTGCCAATTGGTATTAGTTTTTTTACTTTTCAACAAATTTCTTATATAGTTGATACTTATTGGGGAAAAACATTGCAGAATTCATTATTAGACTACTTGTTATATATTACATTTTTTCCAAAAATATTGATGGGTCCGATTGTAAAACAATCAGATTTGATTCCCCAGTTTAATGATGAATCAAAGCGAAAACTTTCATATGAAAATTTAGTCGATGGCATTCAGATGTTTATAATAGGTTTGTTTAAAAAAGTAATTTTAGCCGATACGTTTTCTTTAGCAGTAGCATGGGCATATAGCTTAGGAGATTTTAGCAAAATTACTGCTATGGATACATTTTTAGTAATTATGGCTTATACTTTCCAAATTTATTTTGATTTTAGTGGATATAGCGATATGGCAATAGCTTCAGCTAGAATGTTAAATATAAATCTTTCAATTAATTTTGATTCACCTTACAAAGCATTATCAATTCGTGATTTCTGGAAACGTTGGCACATATCATTGTCAAAGTTTTTAACAGAATATGTGTACATACCATTGGGGGGCAATAGAAAAGGTAAAATTAGAACTATTATAAATACAATGATTGTTTTCTTGGTTTCAGGATTATGGCACGGAGCAAACTGGACATTTGTCCTTTGGGGTCTATTGAATGGAGTATTAAGTATTCTGGATAGAATGACGGAAAAGTATAGAAAGAATGTCCATCCCGCACTTAAATGGATTAGTACATTTATAATAGTGAGTTTTTTATGGTCACTATTTCAATCAAATAGCATTACTGAATGGAAAAATATGATTGTTCAAATGTTAAAGTTTAATGATACTTCTATAAGTACAGGGTTAATTAACTGTTTTATTCTTCCAGAAACTAGTTTTTTAAATTGGTTATTTAACCTAAAGTATTTTAGTGTACGAATAAGGGGGTTTTGGATGATATTATTCTATTTAATGTCAATAATTTTATGTCTTGGTTTTGAAAATACTTATAAGATGAAACACAGAAAAAGTATCTTAACTGCATTTTATTATGGAACATTGTTTATTTTTACTTTGACCTGTATAGGTACGGAAACAGTATTTGTTTATTTTGGTTTTTAATATGGAGACTACAATTATGAAAAATAAAACATGGTTGATTACTTTTTTAACGATAACACTTAGTATGGTAATAATTGTTTGTTCTATTACTATTTATGTTGACCCTTACATGCATTATCATAAACCATTTACAGATAAATTTTATTATAATATAAATAATCAGAGAAGTCAGAATAATGGAATAGTAAAACATTTTGAATATGATGCTATCATAACTGGAACTTCTATGACAGAAAATTTTTATGCTTCAGAAGTAGATAGAATTTTTGAATGTAAATCAATAAAAGTTCCTTATTCGGGAGGTTCATTCAAAGAAATAAATGATAATTTAGAAATTGCATTGAGCATAAACCCTAACATCAAATATATTATAAGAGGATTGGACTTATCTCGTGTTAATTTTGATAAAAATCATATGCGCACAGATCTTGGAAAATTTCCTACTTATCTCTATGATAATAATCCCTTTAATGATGTGAATTATTTGCTAAATAGAAATGTTTTGTATAATCGAATAATTAAGATGGTAAATGATGCGCTATCAGGAAAGCCAACGGGTATTACCTCATTTGACAGGTATTCGAATTGGATGTCCCGAAAAAAATTCGGAAATAAAATAGTGTTAAAATCAAAATTAATAGAGGGAATTGGATACAAAGAAACTGAACAAGTCAAGGTACTAAATGATTTATTTAAAGATAGAATTAGAGGAAACATAGAGCAAAATGTAACAAGTCTTGCTGAAAAATATCCAAACACTACTTTTTATTATTTCATTCCACCATACAGTGCAGCATATTGGGGATATCAAATGGAGGCTGGAAACATGTTGAGGCAAATAGAAATGATAGAGTATGTACTATCTTTAATTGTTCCACATAAAAACATTCATATGTTTTGCTGGAATCGATTTGATTTATTTGATGATTTAAATAATTACGGAGATCTTACTCATTATGGTGATTGGATAAATTCGTGGATTATTGCTGAAATGAAAAGGGAATCAGGAAGGCTTACAGAGGACAACTATAAAGATTATATTAATGAATTAAAAGAACATTATATGAATTTTGATTTTAATAGCCTTTTTGAACAAATAGATTATGAAGCTGATTACTATATTTCTGGTCTTCTAAATAAAGAAATTTTAGGAACAGATCCAATGAGTTTAGATGGTAGTTTCTTTGAACAAACTGAAATAAAAAATGCTAATATCGTTATGAATCAATTTAATGATACTGATGGTATTGAATGTTATGGCGTAATGTCTAGGCTAGTTGATTCAAAAGAAAGCATAGATAAATCGATGTTTGATGGTGATTTTTGTGGGATAAAGTTTACTATTGATGTTTCAGATTATCGTTGTTTAGTGTTTTATGGAAAAAAACTTTCAAATAATGGTCAATATACAGTCAGTATATTTGATAACGTAGGAAACCTATTAAATAAGATTTCAGCAAAATACACAGATTTAGATGATAATTGGCATCAATATGCAATTAGTTTAGCTGGAATATATGGAGAAGTGACAATTGTAATGAATGGCGGATACACAGATCAATCAGGTTCAATTAATTCTCGCTACATTTTCAGCAACATTATTTTATACTAAGACTATATTTGAGAATTGTTATTTTGCACTTAATAACTGTAAAATTAAATTGATTATTTCAATTTTTTAAAAAATGAATACATATTGATTTATGAATAATAATTTTCATTATTAATAGTGTATTAAAAAATTTACGTTTAATATGAGTTGAATGTCAGTAAACTTGACAAAAATAATCATTCAAATTATAGTTTAATTCGTAAACAATATTTTAAAAAGTAAAATTATACTATTTAAAAGTTTCTTGCAAAAAGAATACCAATGAAAAATAAAAAGTAAGTTTAATGAGGGAAAAGAAAAATGGAAAACAATGAACAATTAGTGAAACAAAATGAAAAGAGAATCTACACAATTGAACGAGTAGAACCAAAAAATAATATTGTTTATTGTTTTACAAAACGTTTTTTAGATATATTTCTTTCAATATTTGTACTAGTTGTATTATCATTACCAATGATTATTATTGCAATAATTATACGATTAGATTCACCTGGTCCTGCTTTTTTTAGACAAGATCGCCTTGGTAAAAATGGAAAAACTTTTATAATGTACAAATATCGCACTATGTATACTGATGCTGAAAAAGATGGACCACAATGGGCAAAGGAAAATGATTCACGTTGCACAAAGGTTGGCTTATATTTACGTAAAACTAGAATTGATGAGTTACCACAATTTATAAATGTATTAAAAGGAGAAATGAGTTTGGTGGGACCTAGACCTGAAAGAGAATACTTTTATGATAAATTTGAAACATATATAAAGGGTTTTCGTTATCGACTTGCTGTTTTGCCTGGTATTACAGGTCTTGCCCAAGTTAATGGTGGATATAATTTATTGCCAGAAGAAAAAATTGTATATGATATGGAATATATTAGGAATATGTCTTTTACAATGGATTTATATTGTTTTTTAAAGACCTTTTTAATATTGTTTACCAGTGATGGTGCTAGATAATGTTTTTTATTAAGTAAATGCAATGCTAAACAATAAAATCGAAATAGTGGTTCTATTCCGATTTTTATTTTTTATAGTTTAAACCAGATATCTCACTTCTAGTAAGATATTTTTTCATATTTTCATCCATATTCATACTATAAGCAATAGCAGCTTTAAATTCGATATCTCGATATTGTTTTATATTAGCGGTGAAATGATTAGCTATTTTTACACCTTGTTGTTGTAATAATTTTAAGTATTCTTGTCCTTTTTGTGAGAAAGCTAATGGTCTAAGAGTATCATATTCAACAATGTCTTCAATATCTTTTTTGGTGATATGAACTAATAGATGACAAAGTGTTCTTTGAATACGACTTCTAGTATATCTTCTAGTTACTGATTTATTAATGAATTGTTCGAAGTTGTAACATTTATAAGCGCATTTATATAAATGATTTTCAATCCCCTCATCCATTAAAAAGATTTCTTGAAGTTGCTTTTTTGGAGTAGTTAGTAAAAGGTTTCTAATATATCCATAATAATCATCCCAATTAGGTGAAGGGTATTTATCTAAATTTTTCATTGGGGTATAGTTGGTTACATCTGTATTTTCTTTTATAGCAGTTCTAATTGCTTTGGCGCTTGGAAATTCTTCGCTTAATTCGTCATTGTGATAATTTGATGTTCTTAAGATAGAAATTGGTGTTATTTTTGGATAATTTTGTAAGGCTCTTAAATAAGAAATTGCCAAAATATCATTTGGACCATAACTATCGGCAAAGTAACCATAAGTAGCTGGATAGGAGTAACCTTTTTTCATTGTTTCTTTAAAGTTATCGATATTAAAACTCATAGAAGCAATTTCTTTTAATTCTTCTAAGTTATTGATTTCTGAACCAAAGACAATATAATTGCATTTAGCTTTAGCTAAGATATCAATAGCATTTTTACCAAATTGGGTAGCACTTTGAACTGTAAAGACAAAAGGCAATTCTAGTACTATATCAATTCCAGCTTCAATAGCTACTTTTGCTCGAATCCATTTATCCACAATAGCAAATTCACCACGTTGAACAAAGTTACCACTCATAACAGCGATAACAATTTCAGCATTAGTTAGTTGTTTAGCTTTTTGCAGATGATATAAATGTCCATTATGTAACGGATTATATTCTACAATTAGTCCACATACCTTCATAAAACGCACCTTACTTTTTTTACTAATATATATTATAATATATTGTACGGTAAAATATGTTTAAATTACAAAAAGCAAGAGTTGAATTCATAAAAGAGGTGTTTATCAATGATTAAGAAAGAAAAGTTGACATTAAAGAGTCAAACAGATGATCTAATCTTATCGGCTAATGTATATATATGTGAAAATCCTAAGGCTGTGGTTCAAATAATTCATGGCATGGCAGAACATAAGGAAAGATATGAACAATTAGCCAATGTTTTGGCTGCTTTTGGTTGTATCACTGTTGTTGCCGATAATAGAGGACATGGTGAAAGTGTTAGTGATTCTATACCATTAGGATATTTTGCTGATAAAAATGGATGGTTAGTTAATTTGCAAGATATTCATATGTTTTCTCTGGAAATAAGAGAAAGATATCCTCATATACCATTCTTTATTTTAGGTCACTCAATGGGAGCTCTGATTGGTCATTCATATTTAAAGAGATATGAAGACATTCTTGATGGAGCAATTTTTTCAGGAATGCCTGCGTACAATAAAAAATCTGGTCTTGCTAAAATAATGGCTAGCATGATGAAACCAAAGTCGGTTTCAAAAATATTAACAGATGCTAGTGATTACAATAAGTTTCTTGCCAAGCCTAGTACAAAATATGACTGGTTAAGTTATAATACCGAAAATGTTGATGCTTATATTGCTGATCCATTATGTGGCTTTCCATTCACTAATAGAGGGTTTTATGACTTATTAGATGGTATGCAGGATGTTTACACTAGAAGTGATTGGAGAGTGCTTAAAAAACAACTGCCTATATTATTTATTGTAGGTGAAGATGATGTGTGTGCTGATGTAGGAACTGGCTTTAAAAATGCTTTAAATCATATGTCAAAAGTTGGTTATACTAAAATTGAAGCTAATATCTATCAAAATATGCGTCATGAGATTTTAAATGAAAAAGAAAAGAAAATAGTGTATAAAGACATACTTACTTGGTTAAGTATGCAGCTAAATCAGCTGAAAGAAAAAAATCAACTAATTATTGACTAAGCTGTGATATTGTTATATTATTAGAAGGCTGTACGAGGAGGTTTGCTATGAAATATTCAAAAACTGATTTGTTACAGTTGAAGGATTATCATCTGGTAATTGATGAAAACATTACTTTTGCAAATGAAATATCAAAACAATTTCCAAGAATTAGGAAAATTAATGATATGCATGTAAAGGCTGATGGTATCTATGATCCAGGAAGTCAACAACTATCAATTCATTTTGAATTAAAGGGTTCTGTAATAGTAGGTTGTGATATTACATTTGAAGATGTGCTAGTTCCAATTGAAACAGAAGCAGATGAAATTTTCACTTTTGACAAAAAAGAAGAAGATATAAACATTTTGAAAGTTGATGGTGAAGTTGTAGAGTTATTACCGACTGTATTGCAATTAATTTTAATTGAAATACCAATTAAAGTAGTAAAAAGTGGTAAGATAGATTATCCAAAAGGCGATGGTTGGGAAGTGATAAGTGAAGAAACTTATCAAAAACAAAAAGAAAAAAGAATTGATCCTAGACTCGTAAAATTAAAAGAATTAATACCGCAGGATGAATAGGAGGGAAGAACAATGGCAGTTCAACAAAGAAGAGTATCAAAAACAAGAAAAAATAAACGTAGAACACACTACAAGTTAGTTGCTCCTACATTGGTCAAGTGTCCAAATTGTGGAGAATACAAAAGACCACATTACCAATGTGAATGCGGACAAAAATAGTTATTTTTTAAAAAATGGCAGCAGATTATTCTGCTGTTTTTTTTAATTTTCAAGATTAATTAAATAATAATAAAGTTAACTTGCATATAAAAGGAAACAAAATAGCAAATATTTTGTTTTTTTGTGTTTTTACTATTGCAATAATAAGCATTAAACATTATAATGGTGGTGAAACTACCCAATAAATGTGGAAAGGTGGGGAAAAATCGATGTTTTCAGGTCAATATCAACACAACCTAGATGCGAAAGGGAGAATCGCTGTTCCAGCGAAGTTTCGTAATGAGTTAGGTGATATTGCTGTAGTAACCAGACATGTTGATGGGTGCTTATCAATTTTTTCTCAACAGACCTGGGATATAGAAGAAAAAAGGCTTTATTCCCTAGATAGAAATAAAAAAGCCGTTAGATTGTTAATTGACTTTAAATTATCTAAATTATATAAATTAAGTTTTGATGCTCAAGGAAGAATTAATCTTCCAACAGAATTGATTGAAGTTGCTAACTTGGAAAAGGAATGTGTCTTTACCGGAGCATTAGATGAAATCAAATTATGGAGCAAAGAGGCTTGGGATAATCGTGAACAACAAATTGAAAATATTGATATGGCTGAAATGATAGAGGGCTTGTAATGGAACATAAAAGCGTATTACTAAAAGAGTCCATTGAAAACCTAAATATTAAAGAAGATGGTATTTATGTTGATGGAACATTAGGAAGAGCTGGCCATAGCAGTGAAATCTTAAAGAAGTTAACTAGCGGTCATTTATATTGTTTCGATATTGATGAGCAAGCAATAGAAAAATCAGATGCCATATTAAAAAAGATATCTAACAATTACACAATTATTAAAGCTAATTTTACTTCAATCAAAGAGGAATTGTATAAGTTTGAGATTGATAAAGTAGATGGAATTTTGCTAGATATAGGAGTTTCATCTCCACAATTTGATGATCCTGAAAGAGGATTCTCATATCGTTATGATACTAGATTGGATATGAGAATGGATCAATCTCAAAGTTTAGATGCCTATCAAATCGTAAATGAATATGAATTTAATGATTTGTTTAGAGTTTTAAGAAATTATGGAGAAGAGAAGTATGCCAAAGAAATTGCTAGAGCAATTGAAAAACAAAGACTGATTTCTCCCATTGAAACAACTGGACAGTTGGTCGATCTAATTAAATCAGTATTGCCAGCTAAAGTATTAAGAAAAAAAGGTCATCCTGCTAAACAAAGCTTTCAAGCTTTAAGGATAGAAGTAAACAATGAATTAGAAAATCTGAAAATTGCAACAAAAAAGGCAATAGAGCTTTTAAAACCCAAAGGAAGATGTGTAATTATTACATTTCATTCACTAGAAGATGAAATTGTAAAAAAAATCTTTAAAGAAGCGACACTTCCACCAGTGGTTGATAAAAGAATTCCCTTAAAAGCTGATGAAATTCCAGAAAGTGAATTTTTATTAGTAAATAAGAAAGTAATCACAGCTTCTCAAAAAGAACTTGATGAAAATAGAAGAGCACAAAGTGCCAAATTAAGAGTAATAGAAAGAAGGTAAACAAAATGAAAAAAACAAGAGTTAAAATCAAAATTAACAATCTTATAACAATGCTATTTGCTGTTTCAGTGATAGTATATTTAGCTGTTTCTATTTGTTTACACTCATTCAACGTTAATCTTGCTAGCCGCTTTGCGGATAATGAAACAAAAATTGAAGCATTAAGAGCAGAAGTTGATGCAATAACTATTCAAGTTAAAGAGTTAACAGACTATAATAGAGTAATGGACACTGTTGACAGTGATATGAATTCTAACACTTCAATAGTTGTTTCAATAGACGATGGTGCAAATTAATGCTATGAAAAAAATAAGATTTAAACAAAGAGCAAAGATATCCTTTCTTTCCATACTTATATTCTTAGCAGGGACATTACTATTAGGGAATGTCCTTTTGCTCGATTTAACAGGGAAAAACTTTATGTCTAACAAAGATTTTTCTAAGTTGGAAGGGGTAATTATTAAAAACAAAACAATCTATCCAAAAAGAGGTACCATTTACGATGCAGATGGAAATATTTTAGCTGGTGATGTTACTTTTTATAAGATAGCTTTTGTTTTGAGTGATAATGTTCAATCATATGAATATAATGAAAATGGCGAACTTGTTTTGGTTGATGATTATGTTAAAGATGCTAAACTTACTGCTCAGTTAGTAGCGCCTATTTTAAATAATACTCCCGAGTTCTATGAATATTTACTGGAGCGATTATCTTTAAAAGATAAAGGATATTATCAAGTAGAAGTAGGATATTATGGAAGTAATATTTCTTACAGCAAAAAAGAAAAAATTGAAGCTTTAAATTTGCCAGGAATTAGATTTTTGGGCTCTACATCAAGATATTATCCTTATGAAAAATTTGCCTCACATTTAATTGGTTATGTTGAAAAACAAAAAAAAGATAATGATTTTCAAATTGTCGGTGTTTCAGGAATTGAGGGAATCTTTAATAAAGAGTTAACAGGAATTGAGGGTTCAACTTCTTACTATATAAATAACGAAAATGGCTCAGCTGTTGCAGGAGGATTAATAAGTAGTGAAAAAGCCTTTGATGGATACAATATTACCTTAACCTTAAATAATATTATTCAACAAGCAGTTGAAGAAGCTTTAGGAAAAACGATGAAGGTTAATAATCATGTTGATAAAGCTTGGGCTATTGTGATGAATGCTAAAAGTGGTGAAATTTTAGGTTATGGTTCTCATCCGACTTTTAGTGCTAATGAAATGGATATTCTTGATTATAATGATTATTGTTCAACTTTACCATATGAACCAGGCTCAACAATTAAATCATTTATCTATGCAGCTGCAATTAATGAGGGAGTCTTTAATAAAGATGCTACTTTTGATTGTCGAACATTCTATGTTAGAACTGATGAAAATGGTAAGATTGCTCGTAGTCCTTATAGAATAATGGAAAATCAAGAAATCCATAATTATAGACGTGCTCAGCCAAACAATCCTACTTTTTTTGAAGCCTTTACTTTATCGCATAATGTTGGCTGTGCTGTTTTACTGGAAAAATATATTGATCAAGAAATATATATGGATTATATGGATAAGTTTTTATTCTATCAGCCAGTAAATACGCTTGGTATTGATGAAGGATCTTTTTTTGGTTCTGCAGATTATGGAAGTTCTTATAGTATTATTACAACTTCTTTTGGTCAAGGTATGTCAGCTACAGCTTTACAGATAATGCGCGCTTATTCAGCTTTTTGTAATGGAGGAACAATGATCAAACCTTACATTGTTAAATCAATTGTTGATCCTGAAACAAATACCGTAATTTATCAAGGTCAAAGAGAAGAAGTTGGCACACCAATTACTGAACAATCGGCAAATGAGATGTTATATCTCTTATCAGGAGTTGTTAATAATGGTTCTTATAATAGTTCTCTATATAAAATTCCAGGAGTTAAAGTTGGTGGTAAATCAGGAACTGCTGAAGTTGCTTTACCTGAAGGCGGATATGGAGCTTTAACAATTCATTCAGTAGTAATTGCGATGCCAATAGATAATCCAGAAGTATTGATTTACTTTGCTTATCAAGATTGGAACCCTTATTCGGCCGAAAACATCGGTTATATAAATGAACTTGAAAGAACAGTTGCTTCAGTACTAGGCTTAAGCGGAAATAAAGTAATTGATGAAAATATCATCAATAGAGAAGTAATACGAAAAGGATTAGACAATTATGTTAACCATTCTTTAGATTATGTTTTGGGAAAAGCAAAAGAATATGATTTAGATATTTTAGTTATTGGTGATGGCGATACAGTCATTAGTCAATATCCTAGTGTTGGTTCAACAATTATTACAGGGCAAAGAGTTATGGTATTAACAAACTCAGATTTGATATTGATGCCTAATATGAAAGGTTGGAGTAGAAAAGAAGTTATTGGTTTTTGGAATATGACAGGTATTGCAGTATCCATTGAAGGTTATGGCTATGTTAAAACTCAAAACTTTGCTGAAGGAACACAAATAGATAAAACAATGACAATAGAAGTACAATTACAATAGAGAAGTAAAAAGCATCTCTATTGTTTTTAAAGACAGAATAATGATATAATTACTGAGCGTATGGAGGTATCTTATGTTAATTAAGATGACATTAGCATTTGGAATTGGTCTTGGGCTAGCTTTGTTGGCTTATCCTTTTGCTATTCCATTTTTACATAAAATAAAATTTGGCCAATCAATTAGAGAGTTAGGACCTAAATCTCATTTGGTCAAAACGGGAACTCCCACAATGGGTGGAGTAGTATTCATCTTAACCAGTTTGTTGGCTACTTTAATAGTCTCACCTTCATCGTTTACAAGTATTGATTTTATAGTAGTAGCTTTAGCTTTTGTCGGCTATGCTATTATTGGATTTATTGATGACTATTTAATAGTTGTTAAAAAGAAAAATGATGGTCTTAGAGCTAAACACAAATTTATAATGCAATCAGTTTTAGCTATTGTGTTTTATATTGCCTATCGAAAATTAACAAACAGTTTAATTATTATCCCTTTTACTCATATTAAAATAGATGTGGGATGGCTTTATATTGTTTTAGTATTTTTTATGTTTACTGGGGCAACAAATGGAGTAAACCTTTCAGATGGTTTAGATGGTTTATGTGCCGGACTTTCAATTTTTGCTTTGATTCCTTATATCTATTTCTGTTGTCGAATTGAAATGAATTCAGTTGCTATTTTACTTTGTGCAGTTATAGGTTCATTATTCGGTTATTTAAAGTACAATATGTATCCAGCAAAAATATTTATGGGTGATGCTGGTGCTTTAGGTCTAGGAGGACTGTTAGCTGCAGTAGCAATGGTTACTAAAGAAGAAGTGGCATTGGTCTTAATTGGAGGGGTTTTTGTTGTTGAGGTTTTAAGTGCTATTATTCAAGTTGTTTCTTTTAAGACAAGAAAAAAGAGAGTCTTTAAAATGGCACCTCTTCATCATCATTTTGAACTAAGTGGCTGGCCTGAAACCAAAGTTGTTAGAGTGTTTTGGGCTGCTGGAGCCTTATGTTGTATTTTAGGCCTAATAATTGGTGCTTTGATGTAAGGGGTGATAGTAGTGGAAAAATATGTTAATTGTTTAATAAATTTAAAGCTTGCTTCGATTAAAAGAAATGAATTAGATAATTTAACTTTTAATCAGTTACAAAAAGTTTTGTATAATACTAAATGGAGACTATATATTCCAGATAGTTTAAGCGTTATTGCTAGTGATATAGAAAGTTTAACTGTCGAAGAAATTGTTGATTATTTGACTAGTTCTGATGATTTACTTGAAAAAAGTGTTGAGGAATTTAAAAAAGAATTAGAGGTATTGGGATATGAGAAAGAATAACAAAAAATTATTTTCAGCTTTAATTGGTATACTAATGATTGCTATTTTAACTGTTGTTTTTGGTAGCAAACTAAATGCTATAACTAATAAAAACTTTGAATTAGCTGATGGTTTTCAACTAGTTTATCAAGTAGATTCTGAAGAAAAATTAACTATAGATCAAGTCGCTGAAGTTTTAGAGCAAAGATTATATAACTTTGGGGCGACTGAAGTTAAGGCAACCATTGAAGAATCAACTGTTACACTTAATTATTCAGGTATCGAAGATTGTGAAACAGTTAGAAAATATCTAACAATGATAGGAGTAGTCTCTTTTAGAAATGCCGCTGATGAAGAACTTATGGATATTTCAGTTTTAGATAAAGATACACCATTTATGGTTGCTCCATCACAATCAAAAACTGAAGAAAGTAAAGATTTATCATTACTATATATACTGGTTTCTGATAATGAAAAGTTCAAAACAGTAACAACCCAACTAATGTTTGAAACAAGCAAATATCTAGTTGTTTGGGTTGACTATGATGAAACTTACAAATTTGAAAAAGAACAGGGAAGTACAAGTCCTAAATTTTTAGCAGCTGCTGCAGTAAATAGTGTTATTGATTCAGATGCTTATATTACTTCAGCTCATAGTTTTGAAGTGACAAAAAATATTGTTGCCACAGTAAATGCTGGTTCTTTAAAAGCGCCTATTACAGAAATATCTTTCAATACTGTTGAAGCAAATTTGGGAACAAATGCTGATGTTAAAGTTTTAATAGGTATTGCTGTAAGTGTTATGCTAGGTTCATTATACTTTATGTTTAAATACAAACTGGTGGGATTTGTCAGTGCACTAATGATGTTAGGTTATACAATAGGTAGTTTAGTAGCTATTTCTTACTTAGGGGTAATTTTTAATACAAATATTATTTCCTTATTTATTTTTAGTTTATTTGTAGGCTTGGCTTACCTATTACATGTAAATGATACTTTTGTAACAATTTTAAATACAGGCAGACTACCATCAACAGCATTAGAAACAACTTATAAAAATACTATGGTGAATGCTTTGGCTGGATTGGCGACTCAATTAATTGCTGGATTTATCGGTTTTATAGCATTTAAAGAATATTATTTAGGTTATTCAATTGCGATTATGACTTTTGCAGTATGTTCAGCAATCTTCTTTGTTGGTTGGCAAAAACTTATGTTATCAGATTTAATCAATTCATACTATTTTGATGCTAAAGCTTTTGGATATAGAGAAAATGCTGCAGTTAAAATCATAGATTTTTCAGCTTTGATAAACACTAAATTCCATTATGTAGTAATTGCTCTAATTTTAATGGGTGCGTTATTATATGTTACAAATGTTATTAATCATTTAAAAATCTTATTAACCGGTTTGTTTATCTTAGTTATATCAGTAATAGTTGGTGGCTCATATTTAAAAAGCCGTAATAAGAGTAATGATTTAGTTATTTTAGCATTAACGACTATCACTGCTGTAATAGCAATTATGGCTTGCGGTATGCTATTTGGAAAAACAACTGAAACAACTATTGGGTTAGTATATAGTTTTGCCGCAATTAGTTTAGCATTATTTGGATTTGTCCTATCACAAATCAAAGATGATTTTGATGAAAATGCTAAAGGAAGGCTTACTGATGTTAAAATCACCAGTGTTTTTGAAGAAGTGTTCAACAACTTATTCAACGAAACAGTGGTTGTATTGGCTTTAACAGTTATCTTTGCCTTGGTTATATTTGGAAGTGTCTTGTCGCTTGAAAATATTGGGTATACTATTTTAGTTAGTGTAGCACTAATTTATGCAGTTATTGTTATGAGCAAATTATGGTTAGATTACACGATAAAAGATAGCAACAGGCCAAAATCAAAGAAAAAGAGAAATACTAAAGAAGTAAAAGAGAGAACGATATTCGGTATAAACAATCCAAATTAGTAAATAAAGGGGAAGCATATGATTTATCAAAAAACTGATATAAGTAACTATCAAAAACTGATGGAAACCTATTCAATCAATTCTTTGTTAGCGAAAGTTTTATCAGCAATGAAATATGATGAGCATGATATTGCTTCCTTTTTTAATCCTTTACAACAATATAAGTTTGATGAGAAAGTTTTTAAACCTATCAAAGATTATTTAGAGATAGTTAAAAAAGAAAACAAAAAGGTTTTTATATTTGGAGATTATGACTGTGATGGAATTTGTGGAACTACAATTGTAAAAAAAATGTTAGATAAGTTGGAAATAGAAAATGGCTTCTATATTCCTAACCGTTTAGATGAGGGTTATGGTTTATCCTTAGATAAGATTAAAATGGCTTATGAAAAAGGCTATGAGGTTTTAATAACAGTTGATAATGGTATAAGTAGTATAGAAGCATTAAAATTTGCCAAAGAAAAAGAAATGATTTCTATAATAACAGATCACCACATCATTACTCAAACAGTAAATTGTGATTATTTACTTCATCCATCATTATTAAGTGAAGAGTATAAACACTTGTGTGGCAGTGGGATTGTTTTCTTACTTGCTCACTATTTAGGTCTGGATGACCCTAGTATGAATGTGTTAGCTATGGTAGCTACCATTGCTGATGTAATGTCAATAAAAGGAGCTAATGTCAAGATTATTAAAGATGGTTTAAATTATTTAAATCAGGGTTTATATAAAAATGTTTTAGCTTTAGATAAATTTAATTTTCCAATAAATGAAGAAAATGTAGCTTTTAAAATAGTTCCTAAAATTAATGCTGTAGGAAGAATGGCTGATATTGCCAATGTCAATAATGTTGTCAGATTTTTATTAACTGATAATATTAGAGAAATAAATATCTTGGCTAGTCAAATTGTGGAAGTAAACAATACAAGATTGCAACTATCAAAACAGCAAAATGAACTTGTTAAACAACAAATTAACAAAAATTCTAATTTTAACTTGATATATTTACCACAACTTCATGAAGGACTTTTAGGTTTAATAGCTTCCAGAATTGCTGATGAAACCAAAAAGTTAACATTTATTATGACTGAGTCCTTAAATCAAATTAAAGGCTCTGGAAGGTCAAATGGGGGAATAAATATTATTGATATGTTAGAAGGCTTCAGAGAGTTTACAGTCACTTTGGGAGGCCACAGTCAAGCTTGTGGTATTACAATCGAAAAAGAAATGCTAGAACCATTTAAAACCTACTTAGATGATAATCTTAGTCATTATAATGATGAAGTAATTGAAGAATACATAGAAGTTGATGCCCATGATTTAACAATTGATAATATTGCAGAATTGTTTTCGTTTCGTCCTTTTGGACCAGACAGAAAACTTCCCCTTTTAAAAGTTAGTGTTGAGAATATAATCAGTTACACTTCAATGAAAAATGAATATCAACTTAAGTGGAAATGCCAAGATTTAGATTTTATTAGTTTTAATAATAAAGGATATGATAATTACATAAATAAGGAAAAAATTGAAGTTTATGGCTATCTTCAAGAAAATAATTTTAAAGGAAAATCATATTATCAAATCATGATTAAAGAAATCGTTGACTAAAGTTTTAAAGAAAAAGAAACAGATATTATTATTAAAGAAAATTTGTTATAATTGATATGTTTTTAAAAGGAGGATTTGAAAATGAATTTGTATGATTATATTGCAAGCATTCCTGACTATCCGATTAAAGGGATTTTATTTAGAGATGTTACACCAGCTGTTCAAGATGGTAAAGCATTTAGAGAAGTAATTAGATTATTGGTGGAATATGCTAAGAAAGTTGATGCTGAGGTTATTTTAGGTCCTGAATCAAGAGGTTTTATTTTTGGTTGTCCTGTAGCATATGAACTGAATATTGGTTTTGTTCCAGCCAGAAAACCAAACAAATTGCCAAGAGAAGTTATCTCTGCTGAATATGAATTAGAATATGGTACAAGCACTTTAGAGATTCATAAAGATGCTATTAAACCTGGACAAAAGGTTTTAGTTATTGATGATTTGCTTGCGACTGGTGGCACAATTAAAGCTGCCAACCACCTAGTTGAACAGTTAGGTGGAATCGTAGTTGGTAATGCCTTTCTAATAGAACTTGTTGATTTAAAGGGAAGAGAAGAATTAAAAGGTTACGATGTTTATTCAATATTAGAATATGAAGGTGAATAAGACAATTTAGACAGCGAAAACTGTCTTTTCTTTTTATATTAAAATGTTTATGATAAAATTAATTAAAAGTAAAAGGTGAAAGGTATGAGTACACAGGTAGAAGTAACCAAAGAATTATTGTTTGAAAAGATTAGAACTTATATCAATGAGTCAAACTCTTTGAACATGATTGAAAAGGCTTATAACTTTGCTAGCGATAAACACAAGGGTCAGTTTAGAAAAAGTGGAGAGCCTTATTTTTACCATGCCTTAAACGTTGCTTATATTCTTGCCAATTTACAAGGTGGACCACAAACTATTTGTGGTGGTCTATTGCATGATACGATGGAAGACTGCGGTGTTAGCTATGATGAGATAAAAAAAGAATTTGATGAAGAAGTTGCTAAACTTGTCGAGGGAGTTTCTAAAATTGGTTCTTTAAAGTTTCAAGATGAAAAAGAATATTTAGCAGCTAATCATCGTAAAATTTTCATTGCTATGGCTAAAGATGTTCGAGTCATTATCATAAAATTATCAGATAGATTACACAATATGAGAACTTTAATGTATCATTCTGAGGAAAAACAAAAGAAAATAGCTTCAGAAACATTAAATGTTTATGCTCCAATTGCTCATCGATTAGGTTTAGCGGAAATGAAAAATGAGTTAGAAGATTTATCGTTTATGTATTTAGATAACAAAAAATATCATGAAATTGCTCAACTGCTGGAAGCCAAAAAAAGTGAAAGAGAAGAAGTTGTTAAAAAGATGATAGTTGATATTGAGAAATTATTATCTGATAAAAGTTTAATATACAGAATCTTTGGCAGAAGCAAACATATATATTCGATACATAGAAAGATGGAAGAGAAAAATAGAAGTTTTGAAGAAATTTATGATTTATATGCTATTAGAGTTATCACAGAAACAGAATTAAACTGTTATGAAATATTAGGGCATATTCACAATAAATATCGACCAGTTCCAAATAGGCTTAAGGATTATATTGCCGTTCCTAAACCAAATATGTATCAATCTCTTCATACTTCAATATTAGATAATAATGGTCATCTTTTTGAAGTTCAAATCAGAACAGAAGAAATGAATGATATAGCTGAGATGGGGGTTGCTGCTCACTGGGCTTATAAAGAAGGTAAATACAATAGTAAAGCAGAACAAAAAGAAATTGAAAACAAGCTAGGCTGGTTCCATGACATGATTGGTTTGTTAGATGAATTGGAACAAGATCATCCAACAGACTTGGTAGATAAGATTCAAAAAGATATTTTTGAAGCCAATGTTTATGCGATGACTCCAAAGGGAAGGGTAATTGAACTGCCAAATGGTTCTACACCTTTAGATTTCGCTTACCGTGTCCATACTGAAGTAGGCCATACTGCTGTGGGTGCAATTGTAAATGGTGCTCATGTGCCTTTAAATACAGTTTTAAATACAGGTGATGTGGTAAATATTAGAACTAATAAAAATACTGGACCATCAGAAGACTGGTTAAAGATAGTTAAATCAGCTACAGCAAGAAATAAAATCAAATCTTATTTAATGAAAAAAGAAAATGAGGCTAGAGCTGAAACGATTGAAAAAGGTGAAAGGCTATTTGTTGAAGAACTTAAAAAGAGAAATCTTGATGAAAAAGTCTATTTAGACAGAAATAAACTGGATTCAATATATAAGGAATTTTCAAGTAATAACTACAGTGAATTTATGTATGCAATAGGTAATAAATCTATCTCACTGCAGCAAGTTGTCGATAAAATTTCCAATACTAAAGGTCAAAGTCTGGATAATGAAGCCTTGACAAAGTTATTCCAGCAAAGAGTACAGAATAGACCTCGTAGTGTTTCAGCTGCTGGAGTAGTTGTTGAAGGTATTGATTCAATGATGGTTAATGTAGCTGGCTGTTGTATGCCGATAAATGGTGATAAAATTGTCGGTTTTATCACTAGAGGTCAAGGTATCAAGGTTCACCGAGCGGAGTGTCCAAATATTGCTAATGAAAAAAATCGTTTAATCGAAGTAAAATGGGATGATGATGGCGATTATCAATATGATAGTTGGCTAAGAATTGATGCTACTGATAGAAACTATTTGATAAGTGACATCATAACTTTAATTTCCCAATTTAAAATTAGTTTAAATGGCATTAATTCAGAGGTTTTACCAGATAGAATAAATGTTTATATTGATATAAAAATAAAAGTGAAAAATTTAGATCAGTTGACAAATGTGATAGTTAATTTAAAGAAAATTAATTCAGTGGTTGATGTTACAAGAATAATAAGATAAAGATTTTATCGTGGATGAAATCTTTATTTTTATTATTAAATTGAATATCCATTTTTTATATGATAAAATAAGCATATATTTGATGATGAAGAAAGTCTATAGGTTAAATTTTCAGAGAGGAAACATGTGGTGAAAGTTTCCAATGAGACTTATAGATTAGACACTTTGGAGAATTTCTTTTGAATTAGTAGTAGAAAGAAACGTTAGGGGCGTTAACCCATCGAGAAGTAATTAAGGTGGCACCACGCAAAGTTTAGCGTCCTTATCAAAGGGCGTTTTTTATTTAAGGAGGAGTTATTAATGTCAGATAATAAATTTCAACTTCCAAGAGGAACTCAAGATATTTATGGTGAAGATATTTCTTATTGGCAAAAAATGGAAGAGATTATTCGCAAGCAGTGTAATTTATATGGGTATAAAGAAATAAGAACACCTATTTTTGAACATACAGAGGTTTTTTTAGGCGAAAATGATTCTTCCGATATGGTTAATAAAGAAATGTACAACTTTAAAGATGGAGGCAATCGTGATTTAACCTTAAGACCTGAAGGTACTAAAGGAGTAATTAGAGCTTTTGTTGAACATAAAATGTACGGATATCCAGATATGCCAGTTAAATTATTTTATATGGGTCCAATGTTTAGATATGATCGTCCTCAAAAGGGAAGATATCGTCAATTTAATCAATTAGGAATTGAAGCTATTGGAGCTAAATCACCGCTATTAGATGTTGAAACTATTGCTTTAGGATATGCTATCGTAAAAGAAATGGGGATTAATAATTTAGTAATTCTGATTAATTCATTAGGTGATAATGAATCAAGAAGAAATTATCGTGAAGCTTTAAAGCAACACTTTAAACCTCACTTAAATGATTTATGTGCTGATTGTAAAAGAAGATACCAGCAAAATCCATTGAGAATTTTAGATTGTAAAGTAGATAAAAATCATCCATCTTTAGCGCAAGCACCAAAATGTCGCGATTATTTAAATAAGGAAAGTCAACAATATTTTGATACAGTCATTAAAGGATTAGATGATTTAAATATTCCTTATGAAATTGATGATAGATTAGTTAGAGGTTTAGATTATTATACAAATACCGTTTATGAAGCTGTGCCTAAAGATGAAAAAGGTCAGCAAGCAACTGTGTTTGGTGGAGGTCAATATGATGGTTTGGTTGAAAGTTTTGGTGGTGGAATGTTGGCTGGAGTAGGATTTGGACTGGGAATGGAAAGACTACTTGATTTAGCTAAAGAGCAAAATAAAATAACTGTGGAAGAAGAAAAAATTGATGTTTATGTGATTTCTTTAGGTGAGGTGGATACTTATAGTAGCAAAATTACCGAATTATTAAGAAATAATGGAATTAGAACAGAAATGGATTATCAAAAAAGAAGTTTGAAAGCTCAATTTAAGTCAGCAGATAGATATAAAGCTAAAGTTATAGTTATTGTTGGTGAAAATGAATACAGCAATAATATTGTTCAAATAAAAGACACTACTAGTAAAACTCAAGAAAATGTTAAGTATGAAAAGCTGGTAGAAAAGATTAAAAGTATTATTTAATAAAGGGGAAAGTTATGCAAAGAACACATGTTAATGGACAATTAAGAATTACCGATGTAGGTAAAACAGTTACGCTTATTGGCTGGGTAGCGAAAAGAAGAAATTTAGGCAGTTTAGTATTTATAGATTTAAGAGATAGAACAGGTATTACGCAAATTCTATTTGATGAATCTTTAACTGAAGCAGTAAAAAATGTCAGAAATGAATTTATTTTACAAGTTACTGGTATAGTTTTAGAAAGAGAAAGTAAAAATTCAAGCATAGATACTGGTGATATTGAAGTTAAAGCTCATGAAGTTATAATTATCAATAGCGCTAATCAAACCCCTTTTATTATTGCTGATGAAACTGATGCTTTAGAGGAAACAAGATTAAAGTTTCGTTATTTAGATTTAAGAAGACCGGTTTTACAACAAAAATTATTTACAAGAGCTAAAATTGTTAAAGCAATGCATGAATACCTAGATGATAATGGTTTTATTGAGGTGGAAACTCCAATTTTAGCTAAGTCTACTCCTGAAGGAGCTAGAGACTATCTAGTTCCTAGCAGAGTGCATCCCGGTTCCTTTTATGCTTTACCGCAATCGCCACAGCAGTTCAAACAATTATTAATGGTTGCTGGCTTTGAAAGATACTATCAGATTGCCAGATGTTTTAGAGATGAAGATTTAAGAGCAGATAGACAGTTAGATTTTACTCAATTAGATATTGAAACTAGTTTCATGTCACAAGATGATATTTTAACCATGACTGAAGGATTGTTAGCCAAGGTAATGAAAGATGTAAAAGGGATTGATATAAAACTTCCATTTAGAAGATTTAAGTATGTTGAAGCTATGAACAAGTATGGTTCTGATAAACCAGATACCAGATTTGGATTAGAACTTGTAGATGTAACTGAAATATTTAGAAATTCAGATTTTAGAGCATTTGAAACAGGTTTATCAGCTAAAGGTTCTATTAAAGCCATTGTTGTAGATGATGCTAACAATTATTCTAGAAAGGATATAGATAATCTTACTGAACTAGCTAAGAAAAATGGGTCAAAAGGCTTAATAAGTATTAAATACTTAAATAAAGAATTGGAAGGAAGTGCAATAAAGTTTTTTAGTGAAGATGAAAAAGAAAAATTAATTGAAATATTAAATTTGCAGGAAAATCAAATGGCCTTAATTGTCTCTGATGTATGGGAAAAAACCTGTTCGGTATTAGGAGCGTTAAGAAATCATTTTGGTAAAACTTTAGAATTATATGATAAAAAAACTTATGACTTTTTATGGGTTATTGAATTTCCTCTAGTTGAATATTCACAAGAGGACGGTAGATATTATTCAGTACACCATCCATTTACCAGACCATATGATGAAGATTTGTCTTTATTAGATACTAATCCTTCAAAAGTAAGAAGTTATGCTTATGATGTAGTTTTAAATGGTTATGAACTTGGTGGTGGAAGTTTGAGAATATATGATTTTGACATGCAACAAAAAATATTTGAATTATTAAGCTTAACAAAAGAAGAAATTGAAACTAGATTTGGCTTCTTTATCGATGCTTTAAAATATGGAACTCCTCCTCATGGTGGGTTAGCGTTAGGGTTAGATAGAGTAGCAATGATCTTAACTGGTTCTGATTCTTTAAGAGATGTGATTGCTTTTCCTAAAAATGCTAATGCAAAATGTCCAATGAGTGATGCTCCAACACCTGTTGATGAAAAACAGTTACAAGAACTTCACATAAAAATAATAGATAGTTAAATAGTAGACCTTCGATGGTCTTCTTTAATCAGTTTATGACATTAACACAAAATATATTTTAATAAAAGAGAATTTTCAATTTTTCTTTTAAATAAAAAGACTTTAAGTGTTTATTTAAAAGTAAATAATTGTTATAATGAAGTATATATTAATCGCTAAGATTATGTTTTTAATATGTAATGAAAGAAGGAATTATATATGATTTTAGTTAATGATTTAAAAACAGGAACAACTTTTCAATATGAAGATAGTATTTTTACTGTTTTAAATACATCTTTAAATAAAACTGCTATGAGACAAATGGTAGTTAAAGTACGTGTAAAAGATTTAAGAACTGGAACTATTAAAGAAATAACTTTTACAGGTGGTGATAAAGTAGAGCCAGCTATGATTGAAAAGAAAGAAATGCAATATTTATATGATGCTGGTGAAGGAATTGTATTTATGGACAATGAAACATTTCACCAGATAGAAATTGGCAAAGATCGTCTAGAATGGGAATTAAACTTCCTGAAACCACAAGAGAATGTAATGATTACAATGTTTGAAAATGAAATACTTGGAGTGAGTTTGCCTGATAAGGTAGCTTTAAAGGTAGTGGAATCAGAACCGGCTGTTAAAGGTGATACAGCTACTAATGCAAGAAAAAATGCTGTATTAGAAACAGGTTTACAAATTAAAGTACCTTTATTTATTGAAGTAGATGAGGTAGTATTAGTAACAACAGATAATGGCGAATATTCAAGTCGTGCATAAACAACAGCACAGTTTATAGGAGGTATATGTATGAAAGGAAGAAGTAGACTAGATAGATATCAAAATCTACAATCAAATACATCTGATAATGAAACAAATGTAAATGAAGAAAATGAACAAAGAAAACAAATGGGAAATTATCCTAATTTTCGTAGTGGGTATTCTCGTAAAACTAGTAGGAGTAGATTATATCAAACAAGTGAATATGATTCTTTATTAAAAGAACATGAAGATTTTTTAAGAAGTTTAGATGAACAATTTGGATCAATTGATCAAAGTGGTTTTTCTACTGTAGAGCCTATTGAAAGGCAGACCTATAGCACACAACCTTCACAGTCAACTGCTCAACCATCTCAACAAGAATATACCCAACCAGTTCAACAACAATATAGACAACAATCATATATACAGCAAAAACCTCAACAAGGATACTTGCAGCAACAATTTACTCAACCAACACAAAGAGTAAAAAGTGAACCACAACAATATGTACAACAGCCATTTGTTCAACAGTTTCAGCAAGAACCTATTGCAAGAGCGACAGTTGAACCTAGTTCTCAATTTGAACAACAAATTAGCCCAGAAAAGGCCAAAGATTTTTGGATTGAACAAAAAACAGATAAAGATATATATAAAACAGAAACTTATGAAAAAGCTAAAGAACCAGAAAAGGAAGAGATTTCTAGTGAAAAAGTTAGAGATTCGTTAGTTTTTGGACCAGTTAATGTTGAACCAGAAGAAGAGCTTTTCGCTAAATCTCAAGAAATTGAATATGTCGATAAAATTAAGAAAACTGATGCAGTATATAATGTATTTGATGAGTTTGAAGAAATAAGTGATGAAGAATTCTTTGAATTAGAACCAATTGAAGATGTTGAAGAAATCATTAAAGATGATGTTGCTTTTGAATTTGTTAAACCAGATTTTGAAAAAGAAGCACTGACAGAAATACAAGATATATTTGTTGTTGATGGTGAGGAAGAATATTTTGAGGATTCTTATCAAAGTGAATTACAATTGGAACCAAAGCCTATTTCACAAGAAGAAATTATTGAAGATTTTGATTTAATTGATGAAGATTTTGATGCGAAAGAATTAGATGATAATAAAATTATCGAAGTAATTGATGAAGAAGATTCAAAAAGAGTTATAAATAATTTCTTAAAAGAACCTGTAGATGAATTAGTGCCAGATGATGATTTTGATTATTTTGAAAAAGAGGAATATGACTATACTGAAAAAGATTTAATAGATGACTTAGATGAAAAAGCATCACATTATACTGAAACAAATGTCTTTAAGTTTATTGATGATATTTTAGTAGATGTAAAAAATGATGCTGAAATGATCCACACTCAACAACCTAAACAAGATTATTTCGATGTTGAAGAAGAAAAAACAGTTGAAGATATTACTAAAGTTTTATCTGAATGGAATTTAGATGAGTTAGAATTTGTAGATGCGGAAAGTATAATGCCTACATTTGATGAAGATGGTATTGAAGTAGCTCAAGACGTTGTTTATCAAGCCACTAATCCTGTTCATACTCCTGTTTATTATGATGATCCAGTAGTTGTTGATGAATTAACACAGAAACTTGAAAATGAAAGAGCTTTAAGACAACAAATGCTGGAACAAACCAAACAGATTAAGCTACAAGTAAAGGAATATGAAAACGAATTAGAGTCTGTTAACTCAAGCATGTCAAAAACAAATAAAATTCTTAACTTTGTTTTAACATTGTTAATTATGACGTTATTTGTAATACTATTTGTTATAGGATTTTGGTTTGCTCAAGAAAGAGGATTGATTTAATGCGTATTAATATAGCTATAGATGGACCAAGTGCTTCAGGCAAAAGCACACTTGCCAGAGAAATTTGTAAAAGATTAAATTATATTCATCTGGATACAGGAGCAATGTATCGTTGTGCCGCCCTATATGCTAAAAATACTCAAACAAATATCAATGATGAAAAACAATTAATGCAGATGCTTGAAACATTAAAAATCGATTTTACTGAAGATGGAAAGGTTATCTTAAATGGTGAAGATGTAACTGAAGCAATCAGAACTGATGAAGTATCGATGGCTTCTTCCGATATTTCAACTAAGAAAATTGTAAGGGAAAAGTTAGTTGAAATACAGCAGAAAATGGCCGAGGATAAAGGCTTTGTGATGGATGGTCGAGACATTGGAACAGTTGTGTTACCTGATGCAGAAGTTAAAATTTATTTAACTGCTTCAGCTTCGGCAAGAGCAATGAGAAGATTTCTGGAAAATCAAAAAAGAGGAATAGAATCTAATTTGATGACTCTTAAAAACGAAATAGTTGATAGAGATTATCAAGATATGCATCGTAAACATTCACCATTAAGACAAGCTGAAGATGCAATTCTAATTGACTCTTCTGATATGACAATTACAGAGGTAGTTGATGAAGTAATGAGAATTATTTCTGAAAAGATTTAAGGAGTGATATTATGCTAGTTGGAACTGTAGCTATAGTTGGCCGTCCCAACGTAGGCAAATCAACCGTATTTAATCGAATGATAGGAGATAGAGTTTCTATTGTCGATGATACTCCTGGAGTTACCAGAGATAGAATTTACGGTAAATGTGAATGGTTGACCAAAAGTTTTAATCTAATTGATACAGGCGGATTACAAATTGAGGATCAACCTTTTCAAATCGAAATTCAAGCTCAAGTAGAGATAGCGGTTGAAGAAGCTGACACAATTGTCATGCTGACTGATGTCAGAGACGGTGTAACTAATGATGATATATTTATCGCTAGAATGTTACAAAAAACTAATAAAAAAGTCATCTTAGCTGTTAATAAAGTTGATGATGTTTCATTTATGAGTTCAGTTTATGAATTCTATGCTTTAGGATTAGGTGATCCTGTTGCTATTAGTGGAGTACAATCAATTGGAATGGGTGACTTAATGGATGCTATTTTGGATTCTTTTGAAGGAAAAGAAAAAAAACAAAAAGATGGTCTAATATCTTTTGCAGTAATTGGAAGACCAAATGTAGGAAAAAGTTCACTGGTAAATGCTATTTTAAATCAACAAAGAGTAATTGTTTCAGATATTGAAGGTACAACAAGAGATGCAATTGATACACCTTTTGTCCGTGATGGGAAATCGTATGTAGTTGTTGATACTGCCGGAATAAGAAAAAGAGGTCGTATTTATGAGAATGTTGAAAAATATGCTGTTTTAAGAGCTATGAGAGCAATTGATAATTGTGATGTGGTTTTATTTGTTTTAGATGGTTCAAGTGGTATTATTGAACAGGATAAACATGTTGCTGGCTATGCCGTTGAAGCTGGAAAAGGAATTATTATTGTTTATAATAAATGGGACCTTGTTGAAAAAGATCATACAACGATGGATACAATCTCCAAGGAAATCAGAGCACAATTTGCTTATTTAGATTATGCCCCAATTGTTTTCGTTAGTGCCTTAAATAAATCAAGAATTAATAATCTTTTTCCATTAATAGATGAGGTTTATGATTATTCTCAATTTAGAGTGCAAACAGCACTATTAAATGAAGTAATAGCTGATGCTCAAATCATAACACCACCACCAACACATAAAGGTAAAAGATTAAAGATTAATTATTGCAGTCAGGTTTCTGTTGCTCCGCCAACATTTGTATTATTTGTTAATGATGAAAATTTACTGCATTTTTCTTATCAAAGATATTTAGAAAATAGAATTAGAGATGCTTTTGATTTCACGGGTAATCCAATTAGAATCATAGCTAGAAAGAAAAATTAAAGGATGGATATTAGTATGAGTGGTAAAATATTAAAGAGAGATATAGTTGAAAAATTTGCTGTTGAATTTGACCTAACCAAAAAGGAGGCTACCAAACAGGTAGATTTCATTTTTGAAACAATTATAAAAGAATTAAAAGAAGGAAACACTGTGGCAATTAATGATTTAGGTAAATTTGAAATCAAAGAAAGAGCAGCTAGAATTGCTATCAATCCAGCTACACTTGAAAAGGTGAACGTTCCAGCTAAAAAGACAGTTTCTTTTAAAGCATCAATGAAGTTAAAAGAGTTATTTAAATAAGAAAATGCAATGTGAAAAACATTGCATTTTAAGATAAAAAGATAAGCAGAAATTGTTTATTATGCTATAATATATTTGAGGTAAGAATGTATGCATGTATCAGACATAAAGAGATTCTTGCGATGCCCTAGATTGTACCAGTTATCATTAGAAACTAAAACGAAATTTCACTTATATTTTAATATAAGTACAGATATAGATGAAAGCATTGCTAAAAAATTAAATATTGAAAAATATTATGTTGGTATTACCAATCAAGAAAGTAGTGATACACTTTTAGTTGCAAATAATTATAATTGGATATTTAAAGCGAGATTTTCTTACAATGGATTAAGAATAAGAGTTCCTTTATTATATGTTGATGGCAACAATTGTGATGTATATTCTATTGTTTTATCAACGCAAGCATTAGAAAATGAAGGAAATAATATGGCTTATACCAAATATGTTTTAGAAGGAAATGGTCTGAAGATTAACAATTATTATATTCTGTTTTTAAACAGAGATTATGTATATAAAGATAAATTAGATGATGATAAATTATGGATACTAACTGACCATTTTATCAAAGATGGCAGAAAAATGGGGAATATCCATGAATATGTTGATAATATATCGTTAAATCTGGATGAAATTATTTACCAAATGAATAAATTTGAGTTTGCCCTTCCAATAAGAACAAGTAAATGTACAAGTAGAAATAGATGTCCATTTTATGAAGATTGTTTTCCTTTAGAGAAGATAATAAGTAATAATAGTATTTTGACATTAGTTTCTTCAAAATATAAATATGATATGTTAAATGATGGCATCAGATATTTAAAAGATGCTGACTTAGATAGGGTTGAAGGCAATAAAGTTCAAATGGCCCAAATAAAAGCAGATCGAAATAATGGTTTATATGTTGATGAAAAAGCTTTAAAAAAATGGTATGGCCAACTTGAACTTCCAATATCATTTATTGACTTTGAATGGGATTTGTTTCCAATACCACCATATAATGATATGAAAGTAATGGATGTACTTTTATTTCAATATTCCTTACACGTATATGATGGTAAAAAACTTTCTCATTTTGAATTTCTTGGCGAAGGTGATAGTCGAGAAGAAATTGCGATATCTTTACTAGAAAATATTCCAAAAAAAGGCAGTGTAATAGCTTATAATGCTACGGGAGCTGAAAAAATTAGAATTAAAGAATTGGCAAATTATTTTCCTCAATATAGTGATAGGTTACTAAAAATAAATGATAGATTAATAGATATGGCTATCCCTTTTGTAACTGGATTGGTTTATGATACTAGAATGAGAGGATCATTTACTTTAAATACAATCGAAAATATGCTTGATGAAAAACATTCTTATGATGATTTAGAAGTATCAGATGGAATGAAAGCTGTCGAAATATATCGTGAAATGATAATATGTCAAGATGAAATTCAAAAACAAGAATATAAAAAGCAATTATTAGAGTATTGTGGGTTAGATACATATTCACTCTATAAAATATATAAATGGTTGAATAAGATACTAAGCGATCGTTAAGATTGATAGAATATAGGAGGAATTTAGTATGAAAGTAAATGTTTATTCTAAAGATTTAAATTTATCTGTAGAAGATGAAGAAAGGATTGGTGATAAGTTGTCGTTTTTAGACAAGTATCTCTTGATTGATCCAGAGACAATTGCAAATGTGGTTGTCAAAAAACATGGTAGCAATATTAAGTTGGAAATAACTATTCCTTCAAAAATTGGTTATTTAAGAAGTGAAGTTGTCGATGATGAAGTTAGAAATGCAATTGATAAATCAATTGATAAATTAGAAGATCAAATCAGAAGACAAAAAACACGTTTGTCTAGAAGACACAAAGAAAAATTAGCAAAAGCATTTATCGATGAAAATGGTTATGCTGAAGAAGAAGATGTTATCGCAAGAGTAAAAAGAGTAGTTGTTGATGAGTTAGATACAGATGAAGCAATTATTCAAATGGAACTTGTAAATCATAACTTCTTTGTATTCAGAGATAAAGATACTGGACTTATTTCAATAATATATCGTAGAGAACAAGGAGATTATGGAATCTTAGAAGTTGTTTAAATTATAATAGGAATTAAGTTAATTCCCTATCTTCAAAAATTTAAACAATTTTGCAACTCTTAATGAACCATGTTCTAATATAAAGTAAAAACAGGGGTGGTTTATTAAAACCATCCCTATATTTTGAATAGAAAATTTTTTTTGAAAACCTTAAGAAATTAATAGTATGTAGAGAGGAAAAAGTTTAATGAATGAAAAAATAAATAAAAGAAATCGTCTGATGTTTGGTATCGGAACTGTTGGAAGAGATATGCTTTATACATTGATTTCAATGTTTTTAATGTTTTATTTAACTGATGTTCTTGATTTATCAGATAGAATAATGGCCTATATCACAATGATGATGGTCTTTGTTAGAGTATTTGATGCTTTCAATGATCCATTTATGGGAATGATAGTTGATAATACTAAAAGTAAATGGGGGAAATTTAAACCTTGGATATTAATTGGTGCATTATTAACTTCAATATTTACCATTTTATTCTTTTATGATTTTAAAGTAGAAGGTTTAGCCTTTGTGGTGATTTTTACTGTAAACTATTTGCTATGGGAAATTTCATACACAGCTAATGATATTGCTTACTGGTCTATGTTGCCTTCACTTTCCAAAGATCAAAAAGAACGTGAAAAAATTGGAGCTGTTGCTCGTATTTGTGCCAATTTAGGAATGTTTACTTTGGTTGTTGGAATTACTGGTTTTACCCAGTTTTTAGCTGAAAAGACAGGTTCAATGCAGCAAGCCTATTTCTATTTATCGATTATTTTAGTGATATTGATGTTATTTTTCCAAATGTTTACAGTTTTTGGTGTAAAAGAAGACTTGGAAAATCAAGTTGTTGAAGAACAAACTACTGTTAAGGAACTTTTCCAGATAATAATTAAAAATGATCAATTATTATGGATATCAATCTCTATGAGTATATTTATGACAGGTTATATAACAACAACTTCTTTTGGTCAGTATTACTTTAAGTATATTTATGGTGATATTAATATGTATTCGGTATTTGCAGCTATTTTGGCTGTTTCTCAAATAACTGCTCTAGCTATTTTTCCACTGGTTTCTAAATATTTTAAAAGAAACACAATATTTACTGCTAGTATTGGCTTGATGGTTTTAGGATATATTATCTTCTTTCTTTCTCCTACTACAACCATGTTGGGGATTGGTATTGCTGGAGTTTTATTATTTGTTGGACAAGGAGCGATTCAATTATTAATGTTAATGTTTATATCTGATTCAGTAGAATATGGGGAATGGAAATTTCATAAACGTAATGATTCTGTAACTGTATCTTTACAGCCATTTATAAATAAATTGGGTAATGCTTTAGCTAGTGGTATTGTTGGAGCGACAGTAATTGCTGCGGGTATTAATGAATCTACCGATGTATCTCAAGTAACTCAGCAAGGATTGGACTTATTAAAGTCATCAATGTTGATAGTTCCTTTAATACTTGTAGTTATCTCCTATTTAATTTACCGTAAGTTTTATCGTATTGATGAAGTTTTCTATAAACAGATAATTAGCGAAAATAAAGCCCGTATAAAGGAGTTTAAACATGAGCAAAAAAATTAGTATAAATAGTAAAATCAAAGATCTTATTTCTTTGCCAATTGGTCATGATGTAATATTTAGATTGTTTCTGCAAACAGGTTTTTCGTTTTCTTTACTAAAAAATCCTTTAATTTTAAATATTAAACTTAAACATCTGGCATCTATTGTTAAAAATAAAGTTCCACTTGCTTTTTTTGAATCAATTATCAATCTGGTCAATAGTGAACTTGAACAGCCATTAGAAGATGATTCCCCAATTAAAAAAGCCTGGTGGAAAGAAGCTGTTTTCTATCAAATTTATCCACGCAGTTTTAAGGATTCTAATGGGGATGGTATTGGAGATATTCAAGGAATTATTTCACAACTAGATACTTTAAAAGATTTAGGCATTGATTGTTTATGGCTTTCTCCTATTTATGATTCACCTAATGATGATAATGGTTATGATATCAGAGACTATCGCAACATTATGCAAGAATTTGGAACAATGGAAGATGTTGAAAAGTTAATTTCAGAACTTAAAAAGCGTGATATGAAGATTATTATGGATTTAGTAGTCAATCATACTTCTGATGAACACCCATGGTTTCAAGCAGCCTTAAAAGGTGATAAAGAGAAACAGAATTATTATATTTTTAGAGATAAACCTAATAACTGGACTAGTTTTTTTAGTGGATCAGCTTGGAGATATTTTAAAGAAATTGATAAATATGCTTTAAAACTATTTTCATCAAAACAAATGGATTTAAACTGGGATAATCCAGAACTTAGAAAAGAAATTGTCGATATTGTAAGATTTTGGCTTGAAAAAGGAATTGATGGTTTTCGAATGGATGTTATCAACTATATTTCAAAAAATCCAAATCTACCTAATGGAGATGAATTAATAGGACAGTTAGTTGGTTTTATTGGAATGGAACATTATTTTTATGGACCAAATTTAACAAAGTATTTAGCTCAACTTCGCAAAGAAGCCTTTGAACCTTATAATGGTTTTAATGTTGGTGAAACTCCAGGTATTGGTACCCAGTTAGGTAAACTTTTAACTGGAGATTATCGAAAAATCATGGATTTAACTTTTAGTTTCGACCATCTAGAAATTCCTGGAAAAGTACGATTTGATAATTATTGTTATGATTTAAATTTCTATAAGTTTTATTTAATTGAAAATCAGAAAGCTTACACTAATCGTTATTGGATGTCACTGTTTGTAGATAATCATGATAATCCACGTTTTATTTCAAAAATTGATCCAAGTCATAATTATCGTGACCAGTTAGCTAAAAATATAAATATGATTTTATTGACTTTAAAGGGAACACCATTTTTCTATCAAGGACAAGAAATCGGAATGACCAATAACGAATTTAACTCTATGGATGATATCAGAGATGTAGAAAGTTTAAATAAATTTCAAGATTTATTAAATTCTGGCCAAGATGAAAAAGAGGCCTTTAAGACTATTTTAGCGGGTACTAGAGACCATTGTCGCACTCCAATGCAATGGACTAACCAAAACTATGGAGGCTTCTCAGAAGCGCTCCCATGGATTGTGGGATATCAAGATTTAGAAACTACTAATGTAGAATATCAGCAAAAGCAAGATGATTCAATTTATAATTTCACCAAACAGTTAATTAAATATAGAAAAGATCATCCTACATTAATATATGGAGAAATTGAATTTATACAGGAAAAAACTAAAAACTACTTTATATATAAAAGAAAAGATAAATACGATGAGTATTTGATAGAAATCAATCTGTCAGATAGAAAACAAAAAAGAATTATAACTACTAGTGAATATGAATTGATTTTATCAAATATTAAAGTTAAAGAAGATGCTATGTTACCATATGAAGCCAATCTTTATAAAAAACTTTAAAACAATAAAAGACCTGATTTGCAGTAATCAGGTCTTTTAAATATTTGTTTGATTCAATCACGATATTTAAAGGTTTTTGGAGAAAAATGATAAACAAGAATTGTTGAAAGTATAAGGTAGACTATTAAAATAATGATGAATATAATTCCTAAATATTCATAACTAAGCCATGGCTTATCCATATAGGCAATTACATAAGTAAAAATCCCAAAAATAGTCAAAACAAATTTAGGTTTATCTAAATTATAGTTATAAGGTTGAAAAATATAGTAGATAAACAAGTAACTAATATTAAAGAACAGAGTAAAAAACACTATTGAAATAAAAAAGTTTAAAGTAGGTCCCAAAGGCATCTTAAGCCAAAATAACCATATTAAAGAAAAAATAAGGTTTATTGATATCGGGACAAAAGAAAAGATAAAAGAATCTTTTAAGCGAATTAGAAATTGTTTATAAATTTCACTTTTTCTACGGTAAAAAGCATAATGAAGCAAATGGTAGTCACCATTTCTATAATAGGCTTTTACTAATCTTTGACCTGTATCTAACATGTATAAAAAATAAATATAAATGCTTGTTAATATAATAATAAACATCTGATAATCAGCACTAGACATAACATCAAAATAAAATATTCCTGTAAATACAAGATAAACAGCTAATTGAATTAAACTTGAATTACGTAATGGTTTATACCAAATTCGTTTATGACGAGATAGAAATAGGTACTGATATAAATTATATGATTTATATTTATGAATAATTGATAAACTTTTTTCAGGATAAACATTTTTATCCATCTCAGTTTCCTTAGTAAATAAATCATCTAATGATTTTATTGATTCATCAAAATCATTAATGTTTTTCATGAAAATATCAAAGAATAACTCTATTCTTTGTTGTTTATAAATAACAAATAAACTTAAAACTAGATAGACCATCATAGGAATTAAAAGATAGTAAGGGTTAATTTGTTTAAAAAGAAAAA
The DNA here is from genome assembly GCA_012799935.1 of Erysipelotrichia bacterium. Classification (GTDB taxonomy): domain Bacteria; phylum Bacillota_I; class Bacilli_A; order Erysipelotrichales; family Erysipelotrichaceae; genus UBA1783. Next base: position 38,955 of record JAAZKG010000098.1, read on the forward strand.
CTATACAGATTAATATTAATGAAATAAATAGAGGATATTGCAAATATTTTGGTTTTTTTATTTTGTATATAAGTAAAGTAAAACTCTCCGCAAAATACATAAAAAAGAAAATTGAAAAGATCATAAAAGGTAAAAACTTAAAACTCTTTATTAGCAAACTGAAACCTAATGGGAAAATCAGAGCATAAGTAAGTCGATTTATAAATCTTCTTTTTAATTTAAAATAAAAGATATCGTTAAAGGGAATTTTAAAAGACTGAAATAGAATTTTCATATTTTCATCATAAGCAAGCACTTTTGTAGAAAATCCTGCTAGCATTAAAAAAATAAACCAAATCATAAATTCGCTTATTTCAAAAGAAGCAAGTATAAATATTAATAAATAAATCAAATGTTTTAAGACATCGAAAAGAATTGAAAAAACTGGCATATATTTCTGCAAGTCATGTTTCAATTGATAATCTCGATATAATTTATCGTTAATTCTAAATATTCTAGAAATAATTTTGCTATTGATTAACCAATGAAGTAAGCTGTTAAATTTTAACCTAAATAGAATTTCATTCATCTTGCAATATCTCCATGATGTTTTGCTCAAAATTTTCAGCTGTTTCATCAACATCAATAAGTTTTCCTTTATTTAAAACAACAATTTCATCACTAATATCTTTAGCAATTTGTAGAATATGAGTTGAAAGAATCATAATAGTGTCATCTTTGATTTTTAATAATTCTTTTTTCATATTCATTGAAGCAATTAAGTCTAATGAAGTTAAAGGTTCATCTAATAGCAAAACCTTTGGTTTGGTTAAAATGATACATAGCATCTGCAGTTTATTTTTCATTCCAGTAGAATAATCTTTAATTAAACGGTGACGGTCATCTTCTTTAAAATCAATACGTTCAAAATATTGATTTACCTCATCACGATGTAAACCTTTTTCCTGGTGAATATCAGCAAAGAAAGTTAAGAATTCATAACCAGTTAAAAATTCAGGTAACATTGGAATGGTATAGACAAAACCAACATCTTGATGATTGATTGCTTCATCATTTAAATAGATATTACCTTTATCAAATGGCATTTCTTCAGAAATACAGTTGAAGAGAGTAGTTTTCCCGGAACCGTTTTTTCCTAAGAGGGCATAAATCTTTCCTTTTTCAAAAGTGTAACTTAAATCAATCAAGACATTTAATTCGCCAAATGATTTAGAGAGATTTTCAATTTTTAGTTGCATAATAATACCTCCAAAAAAGCATCTTATAAATAATATCATCAGTTTAATTTTTAGACAAACAGATTATAAAAAAAGATAAAAGAATTAAAGAGATAAATTTGCTTTTTTGCAAAAAATATTAAATACTTATAAAAAAATGATATAATGAAATATATATTTTAAGGAGAGATAAAATGAGTGAATTATTTGGAAAAATTAAAAAAGCATTAACTGAAACAGAAGAAATCGAAAATGAAGAGGTTGAAGAAGTATTTGAAGAAAAAGTATCTGAATATGAACAAGCTCAAAATGAAAAAGTAAAAAGAGTTAGCAATGCAAAAATGATGGTTAAAGAACCAAGAAGTTTTGATGATTCAACTGAAATTGCTAATTGTTTATTAGCCAATAAAGCCTGTGTTGTAAATATCCATCGTTTACAAGAAGCAAGTGCTATTAGATTATTAGATTTTTTAGCAGGTGTTATTTATGCTATAAAAGGTGAATATCAAAGAATTGATAGAAATGTTTTCTTGTTTACTCCACATGATATGCCAGTTGATGGAAGAGTAGAGGGTGAGTAGAGTTAATAATAATCTGTTTCAACATTATAAAGGTTATGAAAGTTTAATTAAGAAACTACAGCAGATAAAAGCGAAATATGAAATAACAAATAATGCTATTTCAGTAGGTTTTTGTAATAGAAGTGAAGAGAAAGTTATCAGCACATTTTTATCTGATACAATACCTTACAGTTTCTTTGGTGGTTATCAAGAAGCAACAAGAAAAATATGTGTAATTGGTAATAATATTGATTTTAAAGACTACATTTGCTGCTTGTCAGGTAGGTTTAATAAAAAGTTTAATAAACTTACACATAGAGATGTTAAAGGCGCTGTTTATAATAGCGGAATTGAAATTGACAGATTTGGAGATATGTGGGTTGAAGATGATAGAATATATATTTATTGCAGCAAGGATATCAGTAATTATCTGCAAAACAATTTCAATAAAATAGAAAATTGCTTTATTAGATTTGAAGAAACTGATTACCAAAAACAAGTTTTTAAATTTGAAGAATATAAATATAACATTTCTTCACTCAGACTAGATAAAGTAGTATCAGCTTTACTTAGTAAATCACGAGAAAAAGCAAAAGATTTTATTAATGCTGGTTTTGTAAATGTTAATCATCAAAGTATTGAAGATTTTACATATCTATGTAATAATAAGGATATATTATCGCTTAAAACGCACGGAAGATATCAAATAGTTGATATTGAGAAAAATAAAAAAAGTGGTAAAATAATTATTATAGTTAAAAAATTTGTATAGACAAGGAGAGTTTTCTATGAACGAATTGCGCCGCTTCAATTTAGTTGCTAACGGTTATGACTGCTATCAAGTTAATAGTGAAATTGATAGATTGGAGTACCAAATTCATGAATTAAATGAAAGAATACTAATATATCAAAATCAGATAGAAACAGTTAACAATCAGTTTGCGATGATTAAAAAGAGATATCAACTTTTAGTTAGTGAACTTTCAATGCGTGAAAAACAAGCGGATGATGTTGCCAGACTAGCTTTAAAGGAAGCTAACAGCATGATTGATGAAGCTCGTCAAAATGCTGACAACATTATAGAGGAAGCTGTGTTAGAAGTGCAGCAATATGTTGATACCATTAAAGAATATAATAAAATATCTTCAGAAGCTAAAAACCAACTAACAGATGCGATAGAACTCTTAAAGGAAAAATTAAAACTATATGATGAAATCCAGTTGCCAGATCCATTTGTGCAATCGGAAGAATTAGAATAAGGCTAAGAAAAAGACGCATTTTATTTAATTAGAAATTAGAGAATTGACGGTAGGTGCAAGTCAATCACGATTAAATAAAAACATCACTTTGGAGCTGAACTATTGAAAAGGTAAATAGTTACGTAAATCTGCGTTAAAGATATTGAGGGCACAAACAGTTTGTGAACTAAGGTGGTACCGCGTATTGACGTCCTTAGATTTAGGGACGTTTTTTTAAGGAAAGAGGGAGTTAATTATGGATTACAAAGATACACTATTAATGCCAAATACAACATTTGAAATGAGAGGAAATCTTCCTAAAAAGGAACCAAGTATTTTAGAAAAATGGGAGAAAATTAAACTTTATGATTTAATGATGGAAAAAAACAAAGGGAAAACTCGTTTTATGCTGCATGATGGTCCTCCATATGCCAATGGAAATCTACACATTGGGACAGCTATGAACCGTGTCTTAAAGGATTTTGTTGTTAAATCTAAATATATGATGGGATATGATACACCATTTTATCCTGGTTGGGATACCCATGGATTACCTATTGAAAACAAAATGCCATCTTTAGGTTACGATAGAAAGAAAATGTCAGTAGTTGATTTCAGAAATAAATGTGAAGAATATGCCAATGAGCAAATTCAGATTCAGATGGAAACAGAAAAAAGACTAGGAACAGTTGCTCAGTATGATTATCCATATATTACCATGGACAAATCTTTTGAAGCTGATCAAATCAGAACTTTTGGGAAAATGGCTTGTAATGGTTTAATTTATCAGGGACTAAAACCAATTTATTGGTCACCTGAAAGAGAGTCAGCTGTTGCAGATAGTGAAATATATTACGAAGATAAAAAAGATATGACTATTTTCGTTACTTTTGCGGTAACAGATGGAAATGGTGTTTTAGATGGTGATGAAAAGGTTGTTATTTGGACAACAACTCCTTGGACAATTCCGGGAAATCTAGCAATCTGTCTTCATCCTAATTTAGATTATGCTGTGGTTAAAACTGAAAAAGGTAAATTAGTTATGGCAGAGTCACTAGTAAATAAATTAATGGAAAAATTTGAATTGGAAAACTATGAAGTTTTAAAAACATTTAAAGGTAGTGAATTAGAGTATGTTAAAACAGCTCACCCTTTATATCCAGAAAAAACATCTTTAGTTATTTTAGGTGAACATGTAACTGATGAAGATGGTACTGGATGTGTTCATACAGCTCCAGGTCATGGTTTAGAAGACTTTTATGTTGGTCAAATTTATGGTTTAGAGACATTTTGTCCAGTTGACGATAGAGGCTGCTTAACAATTGAAGCAGGTGAAAGATTAAATGGTAAGTTTGTCTTTGATGCTAATAAAGATATTGTTATGTGGTTACATGAAGATGGAAAATTATTAGCTAATGAATGGATTACCCACAGTTACCCTCATGATGACCGTATGAAAAAACCAGTTATTTTCAGAGCTACAGTGCAATGGTTTGCCTCAATTGAAAAAATCAAAACCGAATTATTAGAAGCAGTTGACTCTGTAAAATGGGAAAATGATTTTGGCTATGCCAGAATGTATAACATGATTAAAGATCGAAAAGACTGGTGTATTTCAAGACAGCGAGTATGGGGCGTACCAATTCCTATTTTCTATAGTGAAGATGAAAAACCGATTATTGATGAAGTTTTATTTGACCATGTAGCTAACTTATTTGAAAAACACGGTTCAAATATTTGGTTTGAAAAAGATGTACAAGAACTATTACCTAAAGGCTATAGTCATCCAAATTCACCAAATGGTTTATTTACTAAAGAAGTAGATACTATGGATGTCTGGTTTGATTCAGGTTCATCTCACAATACTTTTAAACGTCGAGGATTTACCTACCCATGCGAGTTATATTTAGAAGGTTCTGATCAGTATCGTGGATGGTTTAACTCTTCGTTAATTGTTGGGGTCGCTACTAATGGAATAGCTCCTTATAAAGGTGTATTATCTCATGGCTATGTAGTTGATGGTAAAGGATACAAGATGAGCAAATCATTAGGAAATACCATTGATCCAATTGATGTAATTGAAAAATATGGTGCTGACATTTTAAGATTATGGGTCGCTTCAGTTGACTTTAAAGCTGACTTAAAATGTTCTGATGAACTTTTTAAGATTGCTAGTGAACAATACAGAAAAGTAAGAAATACCTTTAGATTCTTACTTGGAAATATCAATAACGAAGATTTCAATTATGCTAAGGACGCAATTGCTTATCAAGATTTAACATCATTAGATAAATATATTCTGATAAAATTAAATGAAGTAATTGATACGGTCATAAATGCTTACGATAGATATGATTATATCTTGGCAAGCAATACATTATTTACCTTTATGAGCAATACTATTAGTGCCTTTTATATGGATTATGCCAAAGATATTTTGTATATTGAAAAGAAAGAAAACCTAAGAAGAAGACAGATTCAAACTGTATTCTATCAAGTTGCAGATGCACTTAATAGATTATGGGCGCCAATTTTATCATATACAATGGAAGAAGTTTATGAAATTTTCAGCCAAAAAGAGAAAAGTGTTATTCTAGAAGGTTTCCCAACAAGTGTAAAACATGAAGATGATAAAGAAATATGTACTCAATGGGAAAAATATATGGATGTAAGAAGTGATATTCTTAAAGCATTGGAGGAAGCTAAAATTAGTGGATTAATTAAAAAAGCTTTAGAAACTAAAATCTATTATTGTCCAAAAGATGAATATAAGGAAGCTTTAAAGGGATTGACTAATCATGATTTGGCTCAATTAGTTATCGCTTCTCAATTTGAGGTAACAGCAGAAAAGTATGAAGAATATCCTACAGGATATATTAAAGTTGAAAAATTTAATGGTCATGTTTGTCCAAGATGTTGGAATGTAGTTACTGATATTGATAAGGATGGTTTGTGTCTAAGATGTCAAAATGTTCTAAAGTAAATTTAATAGCTAGGTAGTTTAACTGCTTAGCTTTTTTTGTTAAAATATAAATATGGAAGTTATAAGATCATTGGAAAATAACAAAGTAAAATTATGGAGTAAATTGTATCAAAAAAAGTACCGTGATAAATATAATCTTTTTATTATTCAGGAAAAACATTTGATTGAAGAAGCTATCAAAGCCAATTGTATTGATACTCTTATTATCAGAGAAGGGGTAAATAATATATTTAATATAGATTGTATTTATGTAAGTGAAGCAATTATGAAAAAATTATCTGATAATGTTTCTTTAAATGATTATATTGCGATATGTAAAATGGTTGAATATAAAGTTGATAATTTTAAAAAAGTTATTATCCTTGAAAAAGTACAAGATCCAGGAAATGTAGGGACAATTATTAGAACAGCTTACAGTTTTGGTTACGATTTAGTATTTTTAACTGCTGGAAGCTGTGATTTATACAATGAGAAGGCAATACAAGCCTCTCAGGGAGCTTTTTTCCATATTCCTGTATTAAGAGACAAGTTTGAAAATATCATCTCTAAAGTCAAAGAAAAAGGTTGTAAGGTTATTGCTGCTGATTTATATAATTCAAACTATTTAAATGAAAGTAAAAAAGTAAATAAATTAGCAATAATGTTAGGAAACGAAGGTCAAGGATTGTCACAAAAAGCAATAATGGCAGCAGATGAAAGAGTAAAGATTGAGATGAATAATTTCCAATCATTAAATGTCGCTATAGCTGCAGCAATCATAATGTATCACTACAGATAACGAAATACAATGTAATACATAGTCTGATGCAATAGTTTTTGAATAAAATGTAATATATTTATAAAAAAAGCTACCGTTTATTAAAGATAATTGATTTTATTCATTTGCAAAAAATAAGTAAAACATATAGAATAATTACAGCACGAAGAAAAGGAACATAGTACCTCTGCTTTGTATAAAAGAGAAGAAAACAATTGGTGAAAGTTTTCTGATACAAATGGTATGAATTCACCTTGGAGTGGGGCTAATCACCTCCGTATAACTGCGTTAAAGTTTATTAAGAAGTAACTAAGGTGGTACCACGTGAAATTTCAACGTCCTTAAATAGGACGTTTTTTATTTGAAGGGAGTTTAATATGACACAAAAATGGGAAGAACTAAAAAAAGAAATTGTTGCAAAAATAGAGTCAGCAAATGACTTAAATTCTATTGAAAACATTAGAATTGAACTTTTAGGAAAAAAGGGTCTAATTAATGGTTTAATGGCTCAGATGAAAGATGTACCAAAACAAGAAAAGAAAGATTATGGTATGGCAGTTAATAGTTTAAAACAATTAACAGAATCTTTAATTGCAAAAAAGACAACAGATTTAAAAGAAAAAGAAATGCTAAAGCAACTTCATGAAGATAAAATTGATATTACATTACCAGCTAACAGAGGTAAATATGGAACATTGCATCCATTAACGGTGGTTCAACAAGAAATCGAAGATATTTTTATTGGAATGGGCTATGCTGTAGTAGAGGGCCCAGAAGTTGAACTTGATTTATACAACTTTGAAAAAGCTAATATTCCACCTGATCATCCTTCTAGAGATATGCAAGATACTTTCTATGTCGATGTTCATAGATTGCTAAGAACTCAAACAACAGCGATACAAATGCGTGTTTTAGAGGATGAACATGATATGTTACCTATTAAAGTTGTTTGTCCAGGCAAAGTATATCGTAAAGATGATGATGATGCTACACATTCACATCAATTTGTTCAAGTTGAAGGATTAGTAGTTGGTGAAAATATTACAGTAGGAGATTTAAAAGGTTCTTTAGAATTATTAGCAAGAAGTATGTTTGGTAGTGGACGTGAAATAAGATTAAGACAATCATATTTCCCATTTACTGAACCATCAATTGAAATTGATGTTAGTTGTCATATTTGTGGTGGAAGTGGTTGTCCAACTTGCAAAAATACTGGTTGGATTGAAATTTTAGGTGCTGGCATGGTCCATCCTAGAGTATTAGAGATGGCAGGTATAAATTCAGAAAAATATACTGGTTTTGCCTTTGGTGTAGGAGTGGAAAGAGTGGCAATGCTTAAATATGGAGTAGATGATATTAGACATTTCTACGCTAATAATATTAAATTTTTAGATACTTATAAAAGATTTGAATAGGAGGGCTTAAAAATGAAAATTACATATAATTGGTTAAAACAATATATTGATTTAAGTGATATTTCAAAACAAGAATTAGCTGATGTTTTAACGAAAGCTGGACATGAAGTTGAAAGTTTTGAAGATCAAGCTTATGGTACAAATTTGGTAATTGGTCATGTTTTAAGTTGCCAGAAACATCCTAATGCTGATAATTTGCACATTTGTCAAGTAGATGTTGGAACAGATACTAGACAAATTATTTGTGGTGCTCCTAATGTGGCAGAAGGACAAAAGGTAATTGTTGCTTTACCAGGATGCAAATTAGTAAGTGGAGAAATTAAGCCGTCAATAGTAAGAGGAGAAATTTCCAATGGTATGATTTGTTCTTTAAGTGAATTAAATGTTGATAAAAAATTATTGACAGAACAGCAATTAGCAGGCATTGAAGTTTTAGCTGATGATGCAGAAGTAGGAAATAGTAATGTATTAAAATATTTAGGTTTAGATGACACGATTTATGAAATTTCATTAACGCCAAATAGAGCAGATTGTTTAAGCATCTGGGCCTTGGCTAAAGATATTGGGGCAGTTTTAAATAAAGAAGTTAATTTACCAAATTATAGTTATAAAGTAAAAAAATCTAAAACAGATTTAATTATTCATTCTGAAACAGAAAAAGCTCCATATTTTATTGGTACAATTATTAATAATTTAACAATTAAAGAATCACCAAAATGGTTAAAAAATGCCTTGATTGCTGTAGGGATAAAAGCAATTAATAATGTTGTAGATATTTCTAACTATGTTATGTTAGAAACTGGTCAACCATTGCATTTTTATGATTTAGCTAAAATACCAGCTAAAGAAATAACGGTAAAAATGGGACTAGATGAAATTTATACTGCTTTAGATGGACAACAATATCATGTGTTAGAAGATGATTTAATGATTACTACCGAAAATCGAGCAATTGGATATGCTGGAATTATGGGCGGGGAGGATAGTAAAATTGATGAGAGTACCAAAGGTATTATTATTGAAGCTGCTCATTTTAATATGGTAAATGTTAGAAACACTTCAAGAAGACTTGGCTTATTTACTGAAGCAGCAACTAGATTTTCCAAGGGAATTGACCCATTAGCAGCACAGATTGCTACTGAAAGAAGTATTCAATTACTAATTGAACTTGCTGAAGCTGAAAATATTGAAGAAACAGTTATTTTTGGTGATACTGGTTATAAACCTACCATCATTGAGGCCTCAGTTACAAAGATTAATAGTTTATTGGGCACTCATTTTGAATATATTGATATGTTCAATGTTTTTAAAGCGTTGGATTTTAAACCCGAAAAGAAAGATGAAGATAAGATTATTACTTACATTCCTTCATATCGTACAGATATTGAATTATGGCAAGATTTATCAGAAGAGGTAATTCGTATTCTAGGTTATGAAAACATCGTTTCAACACTACCAAAAATGCCTACAACTCAAGCTAAATACGCTGAAAACGGTAAAAGCAGAAGAATAATTAATGCCATGTTAAATGGTTATGGTTTTAATGAGGTAGTCACTTACTCACTGGTATCACAAGCAAATATAGATGCTGGTATTCTTTCAATTGGTACACCGGTTAGAATTTCAAATGCTATGGGTGAGGATAGAAGATTCTATCGCACATCTTTACTTCCTTCACTGCTTGATTGTGTCAGCTACAATATAGCAAGAGACAACTATGAATATGCCTTATTTGAAACAGCTAATGTTTACAGTGATGAAGGAAAAGAAAGACTCCATTTATCACTGGCAATTTCAGAAAAAACAACCTATTCAAAATGGCAAAATGTTTATGGAAATAATGATTTTTATTCAGTAAAAGGAATTATCTTAAACATCTTAGAAAAGCTAGGTTATGAAAAGAAAAGAATATTCTTTAAGCCGCTATCAAACGGGAAAAAATTATTACATCCTAATAAAGCTGCTGATATTTATTTAGGCAAAAATTTAATAGGATATATGGGACATATACATCCATTGGCTAAAAATAACTATGCTATTAATGAATCAGTAATTGCTGAAATAAATTTAGATGCTGTATTTGCTGAAAAACCTTCAAAAATTAAATTTGAAAAAATTGCTAGATATCCAGCAGTAAATTATGATTTGGCATTAGTTGTTGAAGAAAAAGTTACTGCTGAACAAATTATATCGACAATAAAAAAAGCTGGAGGAAGTTTATTAGATTTAATAGAAATATTTGATGTATATAGAGGTAAAGGTATTGAAAAAGGATATAAGAGTGTAGCAGTAAGTATTAGCTATCGTAGTAGTGATAAAACACTATCTGAAAATGATATTATACCTATACACAAACAGGTATTAGAACAATTATCAGATAAACTTGATGCTGTATTAAGAGATTAAGGATAGATAGGGATAAATGCATATCTATTTTAAAGCACTTTTAAATATATCAACAAAGCTTAATAATTAAAGATTTAGGGTAGTGCTACAATGATTTATGTTTATTAATTAATAAAAAAGTAAGGAGATTTAAAAGATTATGGGACGTGCTTTTCAGGTTAGAGCAGCAAGTATGGCTGCTACAGCTGCTAAAAAGACAAAAATTTATTCAAGATTTGGAAAAGAGATTTATATGGCTGCAAAAAGTGGTATCCCTGATCCAGAAATGAATCTAAATTTAAAAAGAGTCATAGAAAAAGCGAAAGCTGCTCAAGTTCCTAATGATGTTATTAAAAGAAATATTGATAAAGCCAAAGGTAATACAAATGAAGCTTATATTGAAAACAGATATGAAGGTTTTGGACCAAGTGGTTCAACAATTATTATCGATACATTAACTGATAACTCAAACAGAGCTTTATCAGAGATTAGAACTTGCTTTAATAGAGCAAAAATGAATTTAGGAAAAACTGGTTCGGTTTCTTACCTGTATGATAATGTAGGTATTTTATCATTTGTTGGTGATGAAGAAGAATTATTAGACATTCTTATGATGGCTGAAGTTGATGTTATAGATCTTGAAGCAGATGAGGATGGTTATGTTACAGTTTATGTTAGCCCAACAGATTTGTTTAAAAGTAAAGATGCAATTGAAGAAGCCAAAGGAGAAACAGATTTTCTTATTTTAGAAAATAGAATGTTACCACAAGAAAAAGTTACCTTAATAGATGAGGATGAGATAACTAATTTTAAAAGAGTACTAACTCTATTAGATGAGGTTGATGATGTTCAAAATGTCTATCACAATGTTGAAAACATTGAAGAAAACTAAGTGAACCCTCAAATTCATTAGAAATGTTTTTCTTTTAATATTTTTAGTGGTTTCGCATTAAAACTGAATAATAAAGGTTTAACTTGAAATATACATTTTATTCTTATAAAATTGATTTAAGGATGTGAACATATGGAAAAGAATATTATTTTAGATATTGATACTATTTTAAACAAAGAGTTCAGCATTGATTTTAAAGGTTATTCTCCTATTGAAGTTGACACTTTTTTAGATGCAGTTGTTAGAGATTATGATGGTTTTCAACAATTAATTATTGAGTTAAAAAATCAAATAGCTTTTTTACAAAATGCTAATGATGGTTTAAAAGAAAGAATCGTTGATTTAGAAACGAAAATATCTCAATCAGAAGAAAATAATGCCAATCAATCGCCAGTTGTCAGCAATTTATCACAAGTTGATATTTTAAGAAGAATAGCTAGATTAGAACAAGAAGTATTTAATCGTAAATAACTAACGAGCAATCGCTGCCATTACGGTAGAGGAAAGTCCATGCTCACACTTTCTGAGATGAAAGTAGTGTTTATGCTGGTTTAATAAATAAGGCCAGGGGAAAGACGGCAGTAACTAATCCTAAGTTTGTAAAATATGGATGAGGACTCTAAGGTGCAACAGTGACGAAGTTTTATGGAAACATAAAAGTGGAACGATGTAAACCCCATAAGTGAGAAACCCAAAATTTGGTAGGGGAGCCCAACGCTTGATTAAATGAAGTCAACAGGGAGGCATTTGCCTAGATAAATGATTGCTACCTGTAAACAGGGACAGAACATGGCTTATAGTTAGTTGATATAAATAGCGTTTTTACGCTATTTTCTTTTTCTTGAACTAAATTCAAGTGTGTTGTAAAATATAAATGTGATATAATTTCATTAAGGAGAATTACATCTTATGAATTTACCAAATAGAATTTCAGTATTTAGATTAGTATTGATTCCAATTATAGTTTTAGTATGGTATTTTCCATATGCTCAATTTGGAATCGAATTACCTGTATATTATATTGGTACTGTATCAATATCTTTAAAAAACTTGATTACTTTAGGAATTTTTGTTTTAGGAGCTCTTTCAGATTTAATAGATGGAATTATTGCTAGAAGTACCAATCAGATTACAACTTTTGGGAAATTTATCGACCCAATTGCTGATAAATGTTTAACAACAACACTATTTATTATTTTTGCTGCTAGCAATATTATTAATGCTATTCCAGTACTAATTATGGTCTGGCGAGATACAATTGTTGATGGTATTAGATTAATAGCCGCATCTAAAAATTACATTATGGCAGCAGGTTCATTAGGCAAGATTAAAACTGTTTCTCAAATGTTTTGCATTATTTTAATTTTACTTAATAATTTACCATTTGAACTGATAAGCTTACCAGTTGCAGATATATTGTTGTGGTTTTCAACAATTATTTCAGTTTTAGGCGGTATTGATTACTTTAATCAAGCAAAGGGCATTATATTTGAAAGTAAGTAATTAGGATTATTTTTATAGATAGATAATTATTGATTAGGAGGATTTTTTATGGCTGAAAAGAAAGAAAATGAAGTTTTAGCACAAACCATTAAAGAAATAGAGAAAACTTATGGAAAAGGATCAATTATGAGACTTGGAGATAGTGTTAAAGTAGAAGAAGATGCTATAAGTTCAGGTTCACTTTTAATTGACCAAGCCCTAGGAATTGGTGGCTATCCTAGAGGTAGAATTGTTGAAATATATGGTCCAGAATCAAGTGGTAAAACTACTTTGGCTCTTCATGCAATAGCGGAAGTTCAAAAGACAGGAGGAAGAGCTGCCTTTATTGATGCTGAAAATGCAATTGATCCAATGTATGCCAAAAACTTAGGAGTTCAAATTGATGAATTGATTTTATCTCAACCTGATTCTGGTGAACAGGCTTTAGAAATTGCCGAATTATTGATTAAATCAGGGGCAATTGATTTAGTTGTCATTGATTCAGTTGCCGCATTGGTTCCACAAGCTGAACTTGATGGAATCATGTCAGATGCCAATATGGGATTACAAGCTAGATTAATGTCAAAAGCAATGAGAAAATTATCAGGAGTTATGAATAAAAGTAAATGTACTGTTATTTTCATCAACCAATTAAGAGAAAAAATTGGCATAGTTTATGGAAATCCAGAAACAACTACTGGTGGAAGAGCTTTAAAATTCTATGCTTCTATTAGAGTAGACGTTAGAAAAGGTGAAGCGATTAAACAAGGCTCAGACATCATCGGTAATAAAGTTAATGTTAAAATTGTAAAAAATAAAGTCGCTCCTCCGTTTAAGTCAGCTCAAGTTGAAATTAGATATGGAGAAGGTTTGTCACGTATATCCGAAGTAATTGATTTAGGTGTTGAATATGACTTAATAAATAAGTCAGGTTCTTGGTTTTCATACAATGGAGAAAAGATTGGCCAAGGAAAAGAAAATGTTAGATTATTTTTAAATGCTAATCCGGAAATATACGAAGAAATTAATGAAAAATTGCATGAAATTTTACATTCAGCTAAAGAATAAAGTTTAAATAAAATAAAATATATGTTATAAAAATGAGAGAAATTTAGTCCTCTCATTTTATTTTATGTATATCTTAAAAGTTAATTCATTTAAAAACAAAAGATTTAAATCAGTAATTTCTTTTTAATATTCAATGTTATATAATATTACTCAAGATATAAATGCTTTGAGAGGTAACTTTATGTTGGCAATTATTGATATAGGTTCTAACACGATTAGAATGAATGTTTACATTAAAAAAGATGGTCTTTTTGAACAAGCTTTCAACTCTAGAGAAATGGCTGGTTTAATTGGACATGTTGAAAATGGAGTGTTGACAGAAAGTGGTATATTAAAACTTTTAGATGTATTAAGAAGGTTCGATTTAATTTTAAAAAGATTGAATATTACTGAGGTATATCCATTTGCTACAGCTTCTTTAAGAAATATTAAAAATAGTAAGGAAATTGTTCAAAGAGTAAAAGATACTATAGGCTTAGACATTCATTTAATTTCAGGAAACGAGGAAGGTGAGTTGGGCTATATCGGTGCTACTTCAATCATAAAAAGAGATAATGGACTATTGGTTGATATAGGTGGTGGTTCATGTGAACTGGTTCCATTCAATAATAATGTAATGGAAAATTCAACCTCACTTCCAATGGGTTCTTTAAATTTTTATCGTAATTATGTCAGTGGGTTTTTACCAAATAAATCTGAAATAAAAGATATCAACAAAAATGCTAGACAGCTTTTAGAATTATATGATCGCCAACCAAAAAGGATTCAGACGATTATAGGTGTTGGCGGAAGTATTAGGGCATTATTAAAGTTAAAAAACACAATTTTTACTGAAGAAAATAATGTAGATATTATTACATTTGAACAATTAAAAGATATTGTAAATAGAATGAAAACTCCACATGAAATTCAAGATACCATATTGAAAGTAATCCCTAATAGAATTCATACTATTGTGCCAGGAACCTTAATTTTGTTTACAATTATGAGATATTACCGTTCAAATGAAATAGTTGTTTCTTCTGCAGGTGCAAGAGAAGGTTATTTAATAAATTATGTCATAAACAAAAAGGAGATTGTACATGAATAAAAAAGAAACCTCAGAAAAAAATATTTTTATAAATCGTGAAATATCTTGGTTAGAGTTTAATAAAAGGGTTTTGTATCAAGCTCTTGATGAATCAACACCTCTTTTAGAACGATTAGGGTTTTTGTCTATCTATGGAAGTAACCTTGATGAATTTTTTATGGTTCGGATAGGATCTTTATCTGACCAGATGATTGCTATTCCAGATAAAATCGATGATAAAACCGGTCAAACTGCCCAAGAACAAATTATTGAGGTTTGGAAATGGTTAACTAATCATGAAAAAGAAGTAGAAAAAGCAATTAAAAAAGTCCTTAATAAACTACAACTGATAGGTATTAGTATTTTACAAGTGGATAATTTAGAAAAAGTTGATGAACTATTAACCAGAGATTATTTCAATAAAGATATTAAGCCATTATTATCTGCTCAAATTATTGACCCACATCATCCATTTCCATTTTTGAAAAATAAGCAATCCTATGTGATGGCTCAACTAGAAGATAAAAATAATAAAATTCGCTATGGTATTGTACATACTGAAAATTTACCGAAATTTATTAATTATTCTATTAATGAAAAAGAACGCATAGTTATAACAAGTGATTTAATTACTCATCATTTATCAAGTATATTTAAAAAATATACCGTAAAAGAAGCAATCACATTAAGAGTAACACGTAATGCTGATATTGACATTGCTACTGAAATGATGGATGAACATGAAGATTTCCTAAATATTATGGAAAAAGTACTGATTAAAAGAAAAAGACTTGGTATTGTTCGTGTTCAATTATCACATTCAATCTCAAGTGAGTTTACTGATTATATTAAAAAAGTTTTAAACCTTCAAAAAGATGTTATTGTTGTAAATAACTATCCTTTAGATTTAGAATTTGGTTTCGGTTTAAAAAGAGCATTTAAAGAAAAACATCCAAATGATGTTTATCCAGCTGTATCACCCATAAATTCGATTGATTTTGTAAATCAAAGTGGATTAGATTATTTAAAGAGTAATGATTTGTTATTGCATTACCCATATCAAAGTTCACAACCATTTATTCAATTGCTTTATGAAGCAGCTAATAATCCACATGTCGTATCGATTAAAATTACACTATATCGTTTATCTAGTCCATCTCGAATTGCAGCTGCGCTTGCTTATGCAGCAGAAAAAGGAAAACAAGTAATAGCTGTTATGGAGTTAAGAGCACGTTTTGATGAACAATCCAATATTGATTATTCAAAACTATTAGAAGATGCAGGTTGTACTATACATTATGGACTAACAGATTATAAAGTACATTCAAAAGTATGTTTAATTACGATGCGTGAGAAAAACAGAATTAAGTATTTCACTTATGTTGGTACAGGTAATTTCAATGAAATTACTCAGGAACAATATACTGATTTAGCTTATGTAACTTCTGATACAATGGTTGGTGAAGATGCCAATATACTTTTTGATGCCCTTTCTGTTAATGAGCTGGTTGAAGGTAACGATACACTATGGATTGCGCCATTATCCTTTAGAAGCGAAGTAATAAAAGAAATAGATAAAGAAATAGAATATCATCAAGCTAATGGCAATGGGAATATTGAAATCAAGTTAAATTCAATGAATGATGTCATGATTATGAAAAAACTAATTGAAGCATCCCAACAAGGAGTCAAAGTTTTCTTGTTGATTCGTGGTATTTGCTGTTTGTTGCCAAATGTGAAAGGATATACAGATAATATTACGGTAAAATCAATAGTTGGTCGTCATTTGGAACATAGTCGTATTTTAAAATTTGGCGATGGTGGAAGAGCACGTATTTTTATTGGTTCTGGTGATTTTTTAAATCGCAATACCCAACGTCGTGTAGAAGCATTTATTCAAATTAAACAGCCAGATCTTAAAGTAAGAGTAAATCAAATCCTTTTGGTCGAAAAAGATAAAGAATCAATTGGTTGGATTATGCAAAATGATGGTTCTTATGTTAATCAAAACAATGAGAAAATGAAACATTCTCAAGATATATTAAGAAAATATTTTTCAATTGAAGAATCGCGACCTGTTGAGGATCTAATAGAAAGAGAAAATTTATGGCAACGTTTAAAGAAACGATTACTAGGTTAATTCTATAAAAAATTTAATTTATAAATAAGATACATCATAGAATTTTAAAAAAAGTGAAGACAAAAAAGATTTTGTTTGTAAAATATGTGGTTAAATTTAGAAGGAGAAAATTTTCCAGAAAATACAATTTGTCCAATTTGTAAACATGGTGTCTTTAATTTTGAAAAAATAGATAGGATAACCATCTTAAAAAAGAGATTATTAACTCTTAGCTGGTTTAATATAGATTATTAGAAAGGAAAATTTAATTATGAAATATGTATGTGATGTTTGTGGTTGGGAATACGATGAAACTGTCGGTGATGTTGACAATGGAATTAATCCTGGTACAAAATTCGAAGATCTAGATGATGATTTTGTTTGCCCACTTTGTGGTGTTGGCAAAGAAATGTTTTCTAAAGTAGAATAGCATTATGTAAAAGACTCGTAACACTTACAGTAACGAGTTTTTTGTTGAAAAAAACTTATAAAAAACAAAAAAATATTTATCATTTAAAAAACAAAAACATTTTTAGTATGGAATTATGTGAAAAATGTGGTAAAATGATGGTGTTAATTTAGAAATTAGATGGAGGGTTTAATATATGAATACAACAACAGCCTTCATCTTGGGAATTAGTGCAGGTTTATTAGTAGGCATAATTGTTATGAACATTATGTCTAAAATCGGTTTAAACAAAAATCAACAAAAAGCTGAATTAGTTATAAAAGAAGCAAATATCGAAGCTGATGCTGTTAAAAGACAAGCAGTGTTAGATGGTAAAAATGCTGCTTATGAATTAAAACTCAACGCTGAAAAAGAAATTAAAAAGCAGCGTCAAGAGATTACTGATTTAGAAAACAGACTCGCAAGAAGGGATGACAATCTTAATTTTCGTGAGGAAAAACTACATAATAAAGAAAAACAGGTTGATGATAAATTAAACGATTTAAATAAAAGATCTGCTGATTTAGACAAGATGCAAGCAGAATTACAAAATAAAATTGACATACAAACAAGTGTACTTGAAAAAGTAGCAAATCTTACAGCTTCAGAAGCTAAAGAAGAATTATTTGAAGTTGTTAAAAATCAGACTGCCAATGAGATGGCATTATATATTAAAGAACAAGAAGAGGAAGCAAAAGCTACTGCTAGTGATGTTGCTAAAAATATCATTGGTCAAGCTATTCAAAGATATTCACAGGAAGAAACAATTGATAGAACTGTAGCTGTCGTAGGTTTACCTTCAGAGGAAATGAAAGGTAGAATTATTGGTAGAGAAGGTAGAAATATCCGTGCTATCGAGCAGGCAACCGGAGTTGATTTAATAATTGATGATACACCAGAAACAATTACTATTTCTTGTTTTGATCCAATAAGAAGAGAGATAGCTCGTTTAACAATGGAACATTTAGTAAAGGATGGAAGAATTCAACCAGGAAGAATTGAAGAAGTTGTTCAAAAGAAAACAGCTGAAATAAATGATGTTATTCAAAAAGCTGGTGAAGAAGCGGTATTCCAGTTAGGTTTAGGAAAGATAGATAGAGAGATGATTAAACTGATTGGGCGTCTTAGATATCGTTATTCTTATGGTCAAAATGTTTTACAACATTCAATAGAAGTTGCTCATTTAGCAGGTATGATGGCTGCAGAGCTAGGATGTAAACAATCATTAGCTAAACGTGCTGGTTTATTACACGATATTGGTAAAGCTATTGACTTTGAACAAGAGGGAAGTCATGTTGAATTAGGTGTAAAAGTATGTAAAAAATATGGTGAAAATGAAGTTGTTTTAAATGCAATTGCTTCACATCATGGTGAAGAAGAACCAAGTAGTATTATTGCAAACTTGGTTGCTGCTGCAGATACACTATCTGCTGCTAGACCTGGAGCAAGATATGAATCATTAGAAAACTATGTAAATAGATTAGAAGAATTGGAAAAGATTGCTAACAGCTTTGAAGGTATTGAAAAATCTTATGCTATTCAGGCAGGTAGAGAAATTAGAGTTATGGTTCAGCCAGATCGTATTGATGATACTAACTGCTACAGAGTTGCTAGAGAAATTAAAAATAGAATTGAAAATGAATTGACTTATCCTGGTCAAATCAAAGTAACCGTAATCAGAGAAACTAGAGCAAGTGAGACTGCAAAATAATGTTAAGGGTATTATTTGTTGGAGATATTGTTGGAAAACAGGGAAGAAAAGCTTTAAGCAAACATCTTCCCTTTTTAACAGACAAATATAATTATGATTTATTAATAATTAATGGCGAAAATTCAGCTCATGGAAAAGGAATAACCAAAAAAATATATGATTATTTTATTGATCTTGGTGTAGACTGTATAACAATGGGAAATCATACATTCAGTAAAGATAATGTTTTTTCTTTTATTGATGATGCTCAAAAGTTAATAAGGCCAGCCAATTTAGAACCAGAAAATTATGGTAAATCAGCTCATATAGTGGAAATTAAAGGTAAAAAAATTGGAATATATAATGTATGTGGGAACATATTTATGGAAAATACAACTAAAACTCCTTTTGAAGCTTTAGAAAAATTATTAGAAAAATATCCATGTGATATAAAAATTGTTGACTTGCATGCTGAAGCTACAAGTGAAAAATATGCTTTTATGCAATATTTTAAAAAAGAAGTTCAAATGATTGTAGGAACACATACCCATATTCAAACTGCTGATGAAGCTATTTTTGATAACTGTGCCTTTATTTGTGACGTGGGAATGACTGGTCCTTATGATTCGGTATTAGGCAGAGATACAGATGAAGTGTTAACATCAATGATTGATAAGATTAAAACAAAATATACTATTTCAACAAAGGAAGCAATATTTTCAGCTGTAGTTGTGGATATTGATTTAAGTGATTTAAAAGCAATTAATATTGAAAGAATTCAAATTAGACCATAAAAAAGGATTTTGTTATTAAATTTTAAAAACAATTATAATATTGAATAAACATAAATTCGATTAGTTCCATAAATGTTGTAAATAATCATAAATATGTTATAATACAAAAAGGAAAAGGAGACTTGAGGAATATGCCAGTTACTGTTAATAAAGACTTATGTATTGGTTGTGGTGCTTGTTTAGCAAGTTGCCCAGTTGAAGCATTAGAGTTAGACGAAAATGGATTAGCTGAATGCAATGAAGATGTATGCATTGATTGCGGTGCATGTGTTGCAGACTGCCCAGTACAAGCTATTAGTCAAGAATAACCAAGCAAAACCTGCTTGGTTTTTTGTGAAATTAGAATATGAATGAATATATATTACCAAGTGCCAAACAGGCACGTTTTAGAAATACAGCATATCAAGCACCAATCGTGTATGATGCAATAAAATTAAGTGATAATCAAAAACACTTGGGTGCTGGTTTTAAATATCATGTTGCTACTTATGGCTGTCAAGCCAATGTTAGAGATGGTGAAGTAATTAGCGGTATCTTAGAAAATATGGGATATACTTTTACTAATGAATTAAAAGATGCTGATGTTATAATTTTAAACACCTGTGCTATTAGAGAAAATGCTGAAAAGAAAATTTTAGGTACAATTGGTTATTTAAAATCTTTTAAGCGTCTAAATCCAGATATGATTATTGGTTTATGTGGATGTATTCCTCAGCAAGAACAAATGGTTAAAATGATTATAGATAAATATCCTGTTGTAGAATTAATTTTTGGCACACATAATATTCCATCTTTACCAACATTATTAGAAAATGTAGTGACTAATAAAGAAAGAAATGTTGAAGTTTTTTCTACTTTAGGAAGTATTTATGAAGATTTACCATCTGTTAGGCAATTTAAACATAAAGCTTTTGTTAATATCATGGATGGTTGTGATAAATTCTGTACTTATTGTATTGTCCCTTATACTCGTGGACAGCAACGTTCAAGAAGATTGGAAGATATATTAAAAGAAGTTAATTTTTTAAAAAACGAAGGTTATAAAGAAATTACCTTGCTAGGACAAAATGTAAATGCTTATGGCAAAGATTTAGCTGAAGGTTATACTTTTAGTGACTTACTAGAAAAAGTAAGTGATACAGGTTTAAAACGAATAAGATTTACAACATCACATCCTTGGGATTTTGATGATAAAATGATTGATATCATCGCAAAACGAGAAAATTTAATGCCTTTTATTCATTTGCCTTTACAATCAGGTAATGATGAAATATTAAAATTGATGGGGAGAAGATATACAGCCAAAGAATATAAAGAATTATTCAATAAAATTAAAAGTAAAATTAAAGATGTTGCCATTTCTACTGATATCATTGTAGGTTTTCCTAATGAAACAGAAGAGCAGTTTTCAGACACTTTAGATATGGTTGAATTCTGTAAATATGATAATGCCTATTCTTTTATTTTCTCCTCTAGAGAAGGTACACCAGCTGCCACAATGAAAGATCAAATTTCTATTAAAGAAAAGAAAGAGCGTCTTCAAAGATTAAATGAAAGATTAGGATATTACTCAAAACTCAACAATAAAAAATGGGAAGGAAAGATTGTTGAAGTTTTAGTTGATGGTTATTCTAAAACTAATCCAAAGATTATGTCAGGTTATACTCCTCAGCAGAAGTTGGTTAATTTTAGTTATGATAATGCTGAAATTGGTGCTATAATTTATGTGGAAATTACTCAAGGTATGAAAAACTCATTGAATGGTAAACAAGTCCATTTAGGAAAGGAGGATCATGAATAATATAAAGATATTTGCGCTTGGCGGGCTAGATGAATATGGCAAAAACATGTACTGTATCGAAATTGGAAAGAAACTATTTATTGTTAATTGTGGTATAAAAAGACCCGAAGATAATCAGTTTGGAGTAGAGTACATTGTTAACGATTTTAGTTATGTAGTTGAAAATATAGATAGATTAAGCGGTATTATCATAACTCACTTTCATGATGACATGATGGATGGATTACCTTATTTACTCAAGGAAATTGAAGCAGATGTCTATGCTCCTAACTTATGTAGTATCATTATTAAGGAAGAACTTAAGAAAATGAGAAAATCTCATTTGAGAGTTAAAATCTTACCAAGATATGGTAAAACAATAATTGATGGAGTGGAGTTAACTACTTTTGGATTAACTCATTCAACCCCTGATGCAATTGGCATTTCCTTTAAAACTGATCAGGGACATATTGTTGTCGCAGAACAGTTTGTTGTTGATTTTGATATGCGTGATAATGCATATGAATGTGATATTGCCGCAATTGCTGATATTGGAAAAGAAGGTGTATTATGCTGCTTAATTGAATCTTCATATGCTGATAAAGAAGGATTTACTTCACCTAGACATCGTATTTCAAATATTATTCGTCCGGTTATAGAAGATGCTTCTGGTAGAATATTTTTCACTCTTTATGAACAAAATTTCTTTAGATTGAGAGAAATAATTGCTGTTGCAGCTGAATATAAGAAGAAAGTTTTCTTTTTTGACGAGAAAATGAGAGATCTTATGAATTTATTTGCTTTAAATGAATATTATAAGATTCCAGAAAAAATGCAGTTAACTGAAAAACAGTTTAATAATGAAATTGATGATTGTATTGTCATTGTTTCGGGTGATGGAGCAAATGTATTTAATGTTATGAATAAAATTGCTATTGGTGAAGAAAGTAAAATTGAACTTAGAACAACTGATACAATAATTATTGCATCACCAATGGTTCCAGGAACTGAAAAACAAGCTAATTTAATGGAAAATGAATTGTATAAAGATAATGTTAATATCTTTAAGTTGGATCCTAAGCAAATATTGTCACTACATCCAGCAAGTGAAGATATTAAGATGATATTATCTTTGTTAAAACCAAAATATGTTTTGCCTGTTATGGGAGATTATCGCAATTTTATTGCTGCAGCTAATTTAGCGCTGTCAACTGGTTATACTCCAGATAAAATTATCATTTTAGATAATGGTCAAATAGCTACTTTTGCTGATGGCAGATTAATATCTACATCTGAGTATGTTGAAAAAATAGGCGAAATTATGATTGGTACTCAAGATAACAAAGATATAACTTCGCATGTCTTAAAAGATCGAACCACTTTATCTACAGATGGAGTTATCATTGTTGGAGTTGCGATTAATTATAAAACCAAAGATATTATTGGTGGACCTGATGTCCAATCAAGAGGAGTTTTCTATGTCAAGGATAGTGAATATCTAATAAAAAATATTGGTAAAATTGTAGTTGATGTTATAACAGAAAAAGTAGAAAATGGAACTTATGAGAATTTAGAAGCAAAAGTTGAACTAAGAAATAGAATTGAAAGATATGTAGCAAGAGAAACTGGTAAACGACCAATGATTATACCAGCAATCATAGAAATAAATGTATAGGAGATTTAATGACTAAAAAAAGAAGAACCAAGATTGTTAAAAACGGAAGAAGATATTCCAAAGAAGAATTAACTGTAATACGTATTACTTATGGAGTAATACTTATTTCGCTTGGTCTAATTGGTTTACTTTATAAAGAAACGGCTTTTTTGGGAGATTTCTTATTTAAATGTTCACGCTACTTATTCGGTAAGTGTTGGTTTGTTTCTTTTGTGACAATGATTTTTGCTGGATTATGTATCATTTTTAAGTTTACATTTGGTTATAAATATATTGTTTCTGCAATTGCTATTTTACTTTCTATTTTAATATTTTTATCAATTCAAAAAGATAAAACAGTTGGTTTTGAAATAATTAATGAATTTTTAAAAAACTCAAAACAAATTTTTATCGGGACAATAATTAATGAAGGTGGTCTAATCGGAACTTTCTTTTATAGTCTGTTTTCATCTTTTTTAGGTTATATCGGTATTTATATTGTGGAAACTAGTTTAATACTTTTATCAGTTATAATTCACTTTGATTTTAATGAAAAAGATTTTGATAAAATAAAGACAGATTTATCTAATTATCGAAAACAAAGAAAAGAAGAAAAATTAAAGAAAATAGAAGAAGTTAAAAAAGAAAGAGAAAGAAAAAAGCAACTTGAAAAAGAAAAAAACTTGTTTGTTTCAACGGATTTTAAAAATAAGGATAAAGAATCTGAAAAACAAGAAATAGTTTCTATAGCTAAAGAGTTAGTCTCTAAACCAGAAACTATTGATAGTAAACAGATTGAAGTATTATCTTTTGATTTATCTTCACCAACGCAAAAAATTGTTTATAATGAGAAAAATTATAAACTTCCGGGAATTGATAAATTAGATACTTATTCAATAAGCAAAAAAAGCACTATTAATAATGAGAATGCTAAAGTTAAATGGGAAGAATTATCAGATGTTCTTGAAAGTTTTGGTTATGAAAGTAAACTTGAAGCAGTTAACATTGGGCCATCAGTAACACAATTTGAAGTTTCTCCTATTGGTAATTTCAATATTAGAAAATATGCTTCCATTGAAGAAAATATTAGGATGTCTTTAGCAGTCACTGATCTTAGAATTGTTGCTCCTATACCAGGAAAATCAGCAGTTGGATTTGAAATACCTAATGTTGAAAGAACAGCTGTCAGATTATCAGAACTGCTAAAAAATATTAAACCTGAACTAAAAAAGAACCCTCTTACCATTGCATTAGGGAAAGATATTGCTGGTAATAATGTTTATGCTTCTATTGAAAAATTGCCACATTTATTAATTGCTGGTGCCACTGGTATGGGTAAATCAGTTTGCATTAATAGTATTATTTTAACTGTGTTAATGAATGCTAGACCAAGTGATGTTAAATTAGTATTAGTTGATCCTAAAAAAGTTGAGTTTACAAAATACAGAGAAATTCCCCATCTTGCTTGTCCAATAATTACTGATAATGCTGAGGCAAGTGATATATTAAAGAGACTCTGTGTACTGATGGATGAAAGATACGAAAAGTTTGCTTCAGCACATGTAAATAGCATTAAAGATTATAATGCTAATGATAAAATAATTCATAAAATGTGTCATATAATTTGTATAATTGATGAATTATCAGATTTAATGGCAACTCATAGAAAAGAAATTGAAATTCATATTCAAAGATTATCAGCTAAGGCTCGAGCAGCGGGAATATATTTAATTTTAGCTACACAAAGACCATCTGCAGATGTAATTACTGGTGTTATTAAGGCAAATATTCCTTCTAGAATTGCCTTTAAGGTTGCTTCTTCTATTGATTCAAGGGTTATTTTAGACAGTGTAGGCGCTGAAGCTCTATTGAACAATGGAGATATGTTGTTTATGCAATCAGGTACGACATTGCTTGAAAGAATACAAGGTGTTTATGCATCAAATCAAGAAATTTCAAGAGTAGTGACATATTTGTCTGACAGTGGTTATATTCCACAATATGAAGATATATTTATGATTGATGATGAAGGCGAAGATTTTGAAACAAATGTAATTTCATGTAATAATGATCCATTATATGGTAATATCAAATCATGGGTCATGACTCAAAAAACAGTTTCTGCCAGTGGACTTCAAAGAAGATATTCATTAGGTTTTCCAAGAGCAGCAAAATTTATCGATTCTTTAGAGCAAGAAGGTATTATTTCTGGTCCTAAAGGTTCAAAACCTAGAGATGTGTTAGTAAGAACAGAAGAATAAGCAACATTTTTGTTGTTTAATAAACATTAAAAGGAG